>JAAYJP010000275.1 GCA_012522875.1 Clostridiales bacterium
AGAGAATGCTATGAAAACCACCAGAAAGTTTAAGGTTATGGGCCCTGTCGCCATCCAGTTCGGCGCGGCCACCACAGGGAACTGGCGCCTGGAGCGCCCGCAGGTCGACTTCAGCCGGTGCACCAAATGCCGCACCTGTGAACTCCACTGCCCCACCAACGTGATGGAGATCAAGAAGGATCAGGAAGAGTGCGTGGTCATCAACTTTGACTACTGCAAGGGCTGCGGCGTATGCACCAATGTCTGCCCCGTGCAGTGCATCAGCCTGGTTGAGGAGAGGAGATAATCCGAAGATGAGCTACAAAATGCTGGACGGCAATACCGCAGCCGCGGAGGCCATTAAGCTGGCCCGCGTCAAGGTGATCGCGTCCTATCCCATCACCCCCCAGACCGTGATACCGGAAACCCTGTCAGAGATGGTGGAATCCGGCGAACTGAATGCGCAGTATGTGCGCGTTGAGTCCGAGCACTCCGCCCTTTCTGTGGTCACCTGCGCCGCCATGGCAGGTGTGCGCGCCTCCACCGCCACCGCCTCCAACGGCCTGGCGCTGATGCATGAAATCGTCGGCATGACCGCCGGAAACCGTGTGCCCGTGGTGATGCCGGTGGTCAACCGGGGCATCGCCGCCCCCTGGACCCTGTGGTGCGAGCATGTGGACACCATGTGCGAGCGGGACATGGGCTGGCTGCAGTTCTACTGCCAGAACGTCCAGGAAGTGCTGGATCTGACGCTCATCGCTTTCCGCGTTTCCGAGGACGCGCGGGTGCTCCTGCCCTCCATGGTCTGCCTGGATGGCTTTTTCCTGTCCCACTCCATGCAGAAAGTCACCCTGCCTGAACAGGCCAAGGTAGATGGTTTCATCGGCGAGTACAGCAACAAGAATGTGTACCTGGACCCAACCGACCCCATGTTTTTGAGCGACCTGACCGGCAATGAGGAGTATACCGAAATGCGCTACCAGCAGAAGCTGGCGCTGGATGCCTCCGTCCGGGTGATTGAAGAGGTTTTCGAGGAATTCCACAAGGAGTTCGGCCGCAAGTATGAGCTGGTGGAAGGTTACCGGACCGAAGACGCGGATGTGGTGCTGGTGGCCCTGGGCTCCATGTGCGGCACGGCCCAGTATGTGGTCAACAAGATGCGCGCGAAAGGCCAGAAAGTGGGCCTCCTGAAGGTTACCGTGTTCCGGCCCTTCCCGGCGGAATACATCCGCAGGCTGGTGGGCGACCAGGCCGTGGTGGGCGTGTTTGACCGCAGCGCCGGCCTGGGCGGCGAAGGCGGCCCGGTGTGGTATGAGGTCTGCTCAGCCCTCAGGAATAAGGACAACCAGGTCTTCCACTATGTGGGCGGCATCGGCGGCCGGGATGTGCGTGTGGAAACCATTGAGAACATCTACAATGAACTGCTGGCAATCAAAGCCGGCGAAAGCGACCGGCACACCGAATGGATCGATGTGAAGGACAACGCCCTTGAACTGCGGGAGGTGGCCAAAAATGTATGATATCAAGCACCAGTCCAGGGGACTGGTATCCCACGGCACCACGGCCTGTGCCGGCTGCGGGCTGGAACTCATCATGCGCAAGGTAATCGATGTGGTGGGCGAAGACACCATCATCGTCATCCCGCCGGGCTGCTCAGCGCTTTTCTCCGGATTTGGCAAGGAAACCAACCTCAAAATCGCGGGCGTACAGATGAACCTGGAGAACACCGCCGCCTGCTGCTCCGGCATCCGCGCAGCGCTTGACGCCCAGGGCAACACCCACACCACGGTGCTGGGTTTCGCCGGGGACGGCGGCACACTGGACATCGGGCTTCAGGCCCTTTCCGGCGCCTTTGAGCGTGGGGACCGCATCATGTATGTCTGCTATGACAACGAAGCCTACATGAACACAGGCATCCAGGGCAGCAGCGCGACCCCCTATGGCGCATCCACCACCACAACCCCTGGCGGCAAGCGGCAGCCCAAGAAGGACCTGATGATGATTGCCATGGCGCACCGCATTTCCTACGCCGCCACGGCCTCCCTGCAGAACCTCAACGACCTCAAACGGAAAATCGAGAAAGCGAAGAACGCGAAGGGCTCTTCCCTCCTGCACATCCATACGCCCTGCCCCACCGGCTGGCGCTGCCACTCCTCGCTTTCCATCGAGCTGGCCCGCGCGGCGGTCCAGACCGGCAGCTGGATCCTCTACGAATATGAGGACGGCAAGATCACCGTCAACCGCAAACTCAAGGAACTCAAGCCGCTTGAGAGCTACATCGGTAAGCAGGGAAGGTTCAAGCACCTCACCCCTGAGCAGCGTGATCAGATGCAGGAAGAGGTCAGGGAGAACTACTTTGCCTATACCGGCATGCTGGAAAGAATGAACGCCCCGGCAGAGACGGTATAAGAAAGGACGGTCCAATGAAGATAGCTGTGCTTGGCGCGGGCGCCATGGGAAGCCTGTACGGCGGGATGCTGTTCCACGCTGGGCATGAGGTGGTGCTGATCGATGTCTCAGAAGCCCACATCAATGCAGTCAACCAGAAAGGGCTTTCCATCGACGGGCCGGAAAAACAGATCAATGTGCGGGTACCCGCGTTTTTGGCCCCGGAGATCAAGGGGGCGTTTGAGCTGATTCTCCTGTTCACCAAAACAGTCTACTCGCGCTCAGCCCTGGATTCTGTCAAGCACCTCATCGGGCCGGACACCTGGATGCTTTCATTGCAGAATGGGCTGGGCAACGATACCCTGATCGCGGAATACCTCCCCCAGGACAGAATCATTGTCGGCACCACGGACTTCCCCAGTACCTTTGTTGCTCCCGGGGAAATCCGTTCACGGGGGACGGGCACCACAAAAATCATGAGTGCCAATGGGGTTTACTCGGATACAGTCAGTAAAATCGCTGACGCGCTCAACGAGGGTGGTTTCAACTGTGTTGTCAGCGAGGATGTCTTTGTGGCAATCTGGGAAAAAGTCGCCTTCAATTCGGCGATGAACGCGATAACCGCAACAACCAGGCTTAAATTGGGTTATGTAGGAGCATCGGAAGAAGGGAGGGGTGCCGCCTTTGACGTGGCCAGGGAGGTCATCTCCGTTGCCAATGCGAAGGGCATCAAGGCAGACATCGACAGGGTGCTGGCGGTAATGGACAAGGACTTCCGTGACCATTCCGACCACAAGCCTTCCATGCTGCAGGATGTGCTGCAGAAACGGCAGACAGAGGTGGA
>JAAYJP010000063.1 GCA_012522875.1 Clostridiales bacterium
CCATCTCAGAGCAGTCAGCCCACACCCCGGCGGCAGCAATATCCCTCTGGCTTATTTCAGGAAGCCTGCCACAATTTTGGCCTCGGCCTCCTCATAGCTCAGTCCCAGGGTACGCAGCTTCAAAATCTGCTCGCCCGCGATTTTGCCGATGGCAGCCTCGTGGATCAGGGCAGCGTCGGGGCTCAGCGCGTCCAGCTGGGGAGCAGCGGTAACCACGGCCTCGTCCGCCAGGATGGCGTCGCAGGCGCTGTGGCCGTGGCAGCGGGCTTCGCCCACGATGCGGCTGATGAAGCTCTGCCGGGAACTGCCCTTGGCAACCGACCGGCTTACCAGGTCGCAGCCAGAATCCTCCCCCTCCAGCACCACGCTGAAAAAGGTCCTGGCCTCCTCATGCCCGCCGGTCAAAAGGCGCTCCCGCACGATGAGCTTGGCCCGGGCTTTCAGGTTGGCAGTGGTTTTCCGGTCAGAATAGGAAACGCCGCCAAGCTGGGAGGTCTCCATGGTGAGAAAGGCGTCCTCCTCCAGAAAGCACTCAGTGACCGGGTTGATGCGGCGCAGGCCCCCGCCCCCGCCGGTGCCGAGGTGCTTTTCCTCGTAAAGCACCTCACTGCCGCTGGCCAGGTAGAAGCGGTGGATGCCGTCATGGCGGCTCTCCCCGCTGTCTGTGGTGTGCACGCCGCAGCCGGCCACGATGGTGACCCTGGCGCCGGCGCCGATATAAAAATCGTTGTAGGCCACATCGTTCAGGTTGCTCTGGGTGACGACAGCCGGGATGAACACCTTCTCATCCCGGGTGCCCGGCGCCACATGGATTTCAAGGCCGGGCTTTCCGCCGGGTTTTGATTCAATGCGGATATGCTCCGTGCTCCTGCGGCCGGCACACCCTGAATCCTGCCTGATGTTGTAGGCGCCTTCAAAACCGCCCTCATAGCCCGCCACGGCATGAAGCAGATCCTGGGCAACGGGATTGACTTCCTGGATTTTCATTGCGCCTTCTCCCTCCTGCCAACCGGGCAAAACCCAGCGATTTCCCCGGCCAGAAGGCCCGGCAGCACCGCTTCCCTGGGGCCCTGATCCCGCACCTGGCCCTCGGAGAGCACCAGGATTTCATCAGCGATGTCAATGAGCCGCTGCTGGTGGGAGATGATGATCAGCGTCCGCTTCTCCCGTTTCAGCCTGTTGAACACATCCACCAGGCCCTTGAAGGACCACATGTCAATCCCGGCTTCCGGCTCGTCAAAGATGGATACCTGGGTGCCTCTGGCCAAAACCGAGGCAATCTCCACCCGTTTGATCTCCCCGCCCGACAGCCTGGCATCCACCTCCCGGTCCACATAGTCCACAGTGCAAAGGCCCACCTTGCCGGTGATATCGCACAGCGTGTCAAAATCCAGCGCCCGGCCGGCCGCGGTCTCAAGCAGGTCCTGCACTGTCAAGCCCTTGAACCGGACCGGGGTCTGGAAGCCAAAACTGATCCCAAGCCTGGCCCGCTGGGTAACGTCCAGGCTTGTGATCTCCTCCCCTTCCAGCCAGATGCGCCCGGCGGAGGGCTTCGCCAGCCCTGCGATGAGCTTTGCCAGGGTGGTCTTGCCCCCGCCGTTTGGCCCGGTCACTACGGTGAGCTTGCCCCCCGGGATGGTGAGGTTTAAATCCCTGATAATATCGCCGCCCTCCGGCAGCGTCCAGCTGACATTCTCCAGCCTGATCAATCGCCTGTTCCTCCCTTTGATGTGTAATCGGCAAAGGGATTGTACCCCAGGCAGCCGCGTCTGTATATCTCTGTTGCCTGGGTTCATCCTTTGGCGCGTCAATTTCCGTTTAGCCTTTTGGTTTTTGGGGATTATGAAGACGGGCCGGCATCAATATGCTATAATCCATCTGTTTTGGAAAGAGGTGAGGATATGCAGCTCGTCATCAATCACATCACGAAAAGCTTTGGGGAGACGGAGGTGCTCCACGGCGTCTCCTTCACGGTTGAATCCGGCCGGGCCATGGGTTTTCTGGGGCGCAACGGCGCCGGCAAATCCACCACCATCCGCTGCCTGATGGACGTGTTCCGCCCCGACAGCGGCAATTTCCTGCTGGACGGCAGGCCCTTCATGCCCCGGAGCCTGAAAATCGGCTACCTGCCGGAGGAGCGGGGCATGTACCAGAAAAATGAGGTGCTGGCCCAGCTCGTTTACTTCGCCATGCTCAGGGGCGCCTCCAGGGGGGATGCCACCGCATCCGCAAGCCGCTGGATAGATTTTTTCGGCCTGGGAGATTACAAGAGAAAAAAGCTGGAAACCCTCTCCAAGGGCAACCAGCAGAAGATCCAGATCGCCCAGTCCTTTCTGAATGAGCCGGACATCCTGATCCTGGACGAGCCTTTCTCAGGCCTGGACCCGGTGAACGCGCAGATTTTCCAGAACGCCATCCGCGGGTTTGTCAAAGAGGGCAGGCTGGTGATTTTCTCCTCCCACCAGATGAGCTATGTGGAGGAAGTGTGCGATGATGTGACGCTGATTCACAAAGGGGACATCCTTTTGTCCGGCAACCTGGACCAGATCAAACTGGAAGAGGGGCGGGACAAACTGTTCCTCTCTGTCCTTTCAGGGGACGCAGCCTGGGAGAAAGCGCTGGCCGGCGCCTTCCCGGCCCTTGAGATCACCCCCGGGGATGACGGCCTGATTCTTGGCACCAGGGGCCGGGTCAGCCAGGGAGACCTCCTGGGCTGGCTGAAGGAGAAGCACCTCCCCCTCAGGCGATTTGGCCTGTATGAGCCCAGCCTGAACGACATCTTCATCAAAAAGGCAGGTGACTGACCATGCGTGATTTCCTGACCGTTTTCAGGTATGAGCTCAAAACGCAGCTGACTAAGAAGACCGCCATCATCACCACGGTAATCCTGATGATCGTGGTGCTGGCGGCCTCCAGCCTGCCCCGCATCATCAGCCTCTTTGAAACAGCCGCGCCTGCGGACTCCCCCAGCGCCGCCATTTCCGATGCGGGCTATGTGCTGCCCGGAGGTGAGCCAGACGCCCTCCTGGCCCCCGCCCTGGGGGATGACCCGGCAAGCTTTTTCGCCGGCCGGGAGGCCCTGATCCAGGCATTGGTGGACAAGGAGATCCAGGTGGGCTTTGTTATCAAGGATAACCTGGACTATGAGGCCATCTACCTGGACCGCTCCATGGAGGACAGCCGGGACAGCCAGATGGGGAGCTTGCTCAGCCAGCTTAAAAAGCAGCAGCTGATCGCACACCTGGGAATCACCCCGGTTGACCTGGCGGCCATTGAGGCCGCCCAGGCCCAGGGGGTGACCACAGTGCTTGGCCGCAACAGCATGAACAACTACGCCATCAGTTTTGTCCTGATGCTTTTGGTGTACATGATGGTGCTGCTCTACGGCAACTCCGTTTCCACCATCATCGCCCGGGAGAAGGACAGCCGCACCATGGAAATCCTCATCACCTCCACCCGGCCCTCAAGCCTCATCCTGGGAAAGGTGGCGGCTGCGGGCCTGGCGGCCGTCATCCAGTTTGGCGCCGTCATCCTGGCGGCGGTGGCGGGCTACCAGTTCAACAAGCCTCTCTATCCTGAGATAATCACCGCCATGCTCTCAGGCACCCTCACCACGGGCTATGTCTTAAGCTATGCCTTCTTTTCCTTCATCGGCTTCATCCTCTACCTCTTCCTCTTCGCGGCCCTTGGCTCCACCGTCTCCAAGATGGAGGACCTGGGCAGCGCCACCGCCCTGGTGCAGTTCCTGTTCATCTTCGGCTACCTCATCGCCACCTTCGCCGCCAACATGCCCGGCAGCGCCGTTGCGGTCATCGGCAGCATCGTGCCCTTCACCTCCATCATGGTGATGCCGCTCAGGAGCGCCGTCATGACTGTGCCCTGGGGCGAACTCCTCCTGGCGGGGGCGCTGATGCTGCTGTTTGTGGCGTTCTTCGCCTTCCTGAGCATCAAAATCTACCGCTGGGGCAGCCTCAACTACGGCAACAAGACCAGGCTCAGCCGGATTGTGAAGGAGGCCCTCCGGGGCCATTGAGGAGCCGTCCCTTCCCTTGCCCCGCGCCTGATCATCCGCTATAATGGCGGGACTTGTTGCGGAGGTATGTCGCTGTTGAAGAAGAAGGACCTGAAAATCATTATCCCCATCGCGGTGCTGGCCCTCATCCTGCTGATCCTCTCCCAGGCACTGCCCAGGGAAAACAAGCAAGCCAACGCGGGCGCCCTGATGACCGCCGCCATTGAGACCCGCGAACCTGGCCCAGGCCCGGCCCCCACAGCGGGGGACCCCCTCCCGGAAACTTCGCCCGGAGCCTCCCCCATTCCCACCCTGGTGCCGGCCAGGGCTTACCTGAAGGTACAGATCGGCAGCTTCGTGTTTGAGCCGCTGGCGCTGACGGAAAACCGGGACCTTGACCTCACCCAGCCGGACGGGAAAAAGAATGTGGTGCGGATAACACCTGATTCCATCATCATGCATTCCGCCAATTGCGACAACGAGGACTGCGTGCACCAGGGCATGGTAAGCCTCGGGAACAGGGACAAGCGGGTGCTGCAGAACATGATCGTCTGCCTGCCCAACCAGGTGGTGCTCCAGCTTCTGGACCCCCAGGAAGCGCTCATCGACTGGGAAACCGCCCACGGCCCCTTGCCGGAGGCACCCCGGCCCTGATGGCCCCAAAATCGCCCTTGCATTACTGCGCGGGCGGTGTTAGAATACTTTTCGCGGCTCATGGTTGCGCGCCATGAATCCGGCAGTAAGGCGCAAAAGAGGTGAAAAAACCATGAAACAGAACATCCATCCCAAGTACGAAACAGCCACGGTGCGCTGCGTTTGCGGCGAGACCTTTGAAACCGGCAGCGTGAAAAAGGATATGCGCGTGGACATCTGCTCCAAGTGCCACCCCTTCTATACCGGCAAGCAGAAGCTGGTGGATACGGGCGGGCGTGTGGAGCGCTTCAAGAAGCGCCTGGAAGCCCAGAAGCAGGACTGATCCGGTTTTTTGGTAAAGCCGCTCCATGGTGGGCGGTTTTTTATTTTTCCAGGGTATGCTCCGCCAGGATGGTGAAGCCGCCGTCTTCCTCCTCCCGGGAGAGCATCAGGGCCACCACCCGGGCTTCCCCCGGCAAAAAAGCGCCCCGGGCCTGGTCCAGCCTGTCCTGGCTGATCCCATCCTGGTCATAGGCCAGGGTGATGTGGGGGCGGTAGTTGCCTTCCTTGAGGCTCGTAAAGACATCCGCGTACGCGTCATGCTGTTCGTGAAAGAGGCGGTGATAGCGCTCCAGTTCCGGGGCTTCCGGCAGGCATACCAGGATCTCCGGGGCCAGCAGGGTGATTTCCGCCAGCCGCACCGTAAAGGCAGAAAAGCGGGGCGCCAGCTCCTTTAGGTAGCGGGCCAGGGGCTCCTCCTCCCAAAGGTAGTTCCCCAGGGTGATATGGGGGTGGATGGGCGGGGCAGCAAGGGCGCCTGGCAGGGCGGCTAGCCGGCTTTCCGCCTTCCTGTCAAAGGTCCAGATGACCGACAGCCTGCGCATGCGTTCCTCCTGCTGTAAACTTTCCCTGTATTATAGCCATGAAAATCCCAAAGCGCCACTTTTTCCCTTGTAGCCATCGCCTCATGGTGTATAATACGATTATGGTGTTATGTGCCATGAGGAGGATATTGTATTGAATTCCATTGAAAATAACAGGAAAAACCGGGCGCCGGACATCGGCGGGCAGGCGGTTTTGGACGGGGTGATGATGAAATCCCCCGATGCCATCGCCATTGCCGTGCGCCGGGAAAACGGCGACATCGTGGTGAAAAGGCAGCCCTACACCTCCCCCAGCAAGAAGCATGCCTGGATGGGCAAACCGATTATCCGGGGCGCCGTCAACATGGGCCTGATGATGAAGCTGGGCGTGGGGGTCCTTCAGGACAGCGCCGATATGTCAGGCGCCCTGGCAGACGAAAAACCCTCGAAGTTTGAAGCCTGGCTCTCCAAAAAACTGGGCAAGGGCGCGGACAAGGTCTTGATGGGCCTGGCGCTGGTGCTGGCCCTGGCGCTTTCCCTGGGTTTGTTTGTGCTCCTGCCCAACATCCCCACCAAAGCGATGCGGGCCGCCGGCTGGTCCCACTTCTCAGTGAACCTGGCCAGCGGGCTGATCCGCACGGTGATCCTTATCGGCTACCTTTACCTGACCGGCCTGGTGCCCGATATGCGCCGGACCTTCCAATACCACGGGTCGGAGCATAAGACGGTGTACGCCCATGAAGCGGGCCTGCCCCTGACGCCTGAAAACGCGCAGAAGTTCAGCACGCTCCATCCCCGCTGCGGCACCAGTTTCCTCCTGCTCACCTTCATCCTGTCCATCCTGTTCTACTCAGTGTTTGATGAACTGGTGCTGGGGCTGACAGGCTACGACATGGCCGCCAATTATTTTGTCAGGATTTTGAGCCGCATCCTGCTTCTGCCCCTGATGGCGGGCCTGGGCTATGAAGCGCTCAAGGCGCTGGCCCACGCCAACAATCCCCTCACCCGCGCCCTGCGCTGGCCGGGGATGCAGCTGCAAAGGCTCACCACCAAGCCCCCAACGGACGAGATGCTGGAAGTGGCCATCGCGGCCATGAACGCTGCCCTGGAAGGCCTGCCGGAAGGCGCCAGAACCAAGGAAGGCTACACCCTCCTGCCCAAGGCACAGCCTAAGGAGGCGGTGGCGGTTTGACCGTTGCCGCGGCGCTTCAGGAAGCCTGCGCGCTCCTGGCCCGGGTGCCGGACGGCAAGCTGGACGCCCAGTGGCTTTTGTCCCATGTGCTGGGGGTAAAACGCCTGGCCCTTACCCTGATGGGGGATCAAGCGCTCAATGCCGCCCAGGAGGCGGCTTTTGCGGGTTATGTCAGCCGGCGTGCCCAAAGGGAGCCGCTTCAGTATATCCTTGGCTGCACCTATTTCATGGGCCACCGGCTTTTGGTGCGCCCGGGCGTGCTCATCCCCCGGGATGATACGGAAACCCTGGCGCAGATGGCCATCCGCCGGGTCAAGCCCGGGGACAAGGTGCTGGATCTCTGCTGCGGCAGCGGCAACCTGGCCATCGCCATCAAGCTGGCCTGCCCGAAGGCCCAGGTCTGGGCCAGCGATGTGTCCCGGGAGGCGGTCAGCCTCACCCGGGAGAACGCCCAGCAGCTTGGGGCAGAGATCACCGTAGCCCTGGGAAACCTGTTCGAACCTTTGCGGGGCCATCGCTTTGACATCATCGTGTCAAACCCCCCCTATATCCCGGCAGGCGACCTGCCCGGCCTGCAGGCCGAGGTGGGCTTTGAACCGGCGCTGGCGCTTTCAGGCGGTGAGGACGGCCTGTCCTTTTACCGCGCGATTTTGGGGGAGGCGCCCTGCTTCCTGGCCTCCGGCGGTTTCCTGCTGCTGGAGATGGGCGACGGGCAGGCGGAAGCCCTTGGGCCGCTTCTGCCCCCTGGTTTTACGCCCTGGAACATGGCACGGGACCTGTCTGGGCTTTTGCGGGCAGCCGAAACCCAAAGGAAGGATTATGATGCAGGAAAAGTTTGAGGCCTTGAGCGCCCGCCTTCAGGAGCTGTCCCTGACGGCCAGCCAGCCGGAGGTCATCCAGGACCAGCCCCGCTACCAGGCGCTGGTGAAGGAGATGGCGGAACTGGCGCCTGCCGTTGCCGCCTGGGAGGATTTTCAGGCGCTGGAAAAGGAGATCGCCTCCACCCGGGAGCTGCTGGAAAGCCCCGAGCTTTCCGCCATGGCCCTGGAAGAGCTGGAGGCCCTTGCGGAAAAGCACGAGGCGGCCCAAACCCGGCTGCACCTGATGCTGCTTCCAAAAGATGAGGATGACGACCGCAATGTGGTGATGGAAATCCGCGCGGGTGCCGGCGGGGAGGAAGCGGGGCTCTTTGGCGGGGTGCTGCTTCGTATGTACACCCGCTACGCTGAACGGCAGGGGTTTCAGGTGAATTACCTGAGCTTGTCGGAGAGCGAGCTGGGCGGCGTCCGGGAAGCGGTGTTCACCCTCTCGGGAAAGGGCGCCTTCAGCCGCATGAAATATGAAAGCGGGGTGCACCGCATCCAGCGGGTGCCGGCCACCGAATCCCAGGGCCGCATCCATACCTCCACCGCCACCGTGGCCGTTTTGCCCGAGGCGGATGAGGTGGACATCCAGATCAACCCGGGCGACCTGAGGATCGACACCTACCGCGCCAGCGGCCAGGGCGGCCAGCATGTGAACCGCACGGATTCCGCCGTGCGCATCACCCACCTGCCCACCGGCCTGGTGGTCACCTGCCAGGACGAAAAAAGCCAGCTGAAAAACAAGGAGCAGGCATTAAAAGTCCTCCGCAGCCGTTTGTATGAGCAGGAGCATGCGCAGCTGCACGAAGCCTATGCCCAGAACCGCCGGGGCCAGATCGGCACCGGGGACCGCAGTGAGCGCGTGCGCACCTACAACTTCCCCCAGGGCCGGGTGACCGATCACCGCATCGGGCTGACCCTCTATCAGATCGATCAGATCATGGACGGCGACCTGGACCCCATCATCGATGCCCTGGCGATGGAAGCGCGCCAGCAGGCCCTGGCCGCCAACCCTGTATAAACCCCGGAAAAACGATCAGCAAGGAGACGCAGCATGTCCAGCAACAGCCCCATGACCCGGGCGCAAAAGCAAATCCTGGTGTTCAGCCTCCTGATTATTTTCCTGATTGGGGCGCTGGTCTATATTTTCAGGGACCAGGGCACGCCGGCCGCTCCGGCCGCGGACGCTACGCCCACCCTGGCGCCTGAAGCCACCTATGTGACGGTGGACGAGGCCCGGGACACCCTGCCCACGCCCACACCCGTCCCCACGCCTACGCCAACATTCGCGCCAACGCCGACCATTTCCCCCACTTCTGCGCCCGAAATTACGCTGATGCCACAAAGCTACCCCACTTTGCGCCGGAATGACGCCGGGGCCGATGTGAAGCAGATGCAAACCCGGCTCATCGAACTGGGTTACCTGCAGCCCGGGGGGAATGACGGGGACTTTGGCACTGGCACCTTCAATGCCGTTCGGGAATTCCAGCGCAACAACAACCTGACCACCGACGGCGTGGCCGGCCCCGCCACCCTCTCCGTGCTCTACGGCGCAAGCCCCGTGCCCGCCAACCCCGGGGGGGAGGAGTAACAAGGCTTTTGTCCCCGGCCTGAATGCGAAATACAAGCGCTTCAGGCTTTTTATGTTTGACAAGGCGTCATCCGGCATGCTACAATGTGGAAAAGTATAATACTTGTCTTTCCGGCGCTTAGGGCTTCATATATAAGGGTATATTATGATTCTATGTAAAACTTCGTCTGGCGGCCCGAACGCTTAAATGACCTTTGGAGGGCGTATGAAGCGTATGTTGTTTCTGATTCCTCTGATCATCCTGGGGCTTTTAATCCAGCCTTCTCCAAAGCTTCTGGCCCAGTCCAGCCAGGGCGGCTACAAAACCCAGACCATCATGATTTATATCGTGGGCTCCGACCTGGAATCCCAGGGAGGCCTGGCCACCGGCGACATCCGGGAGATGCTCCAGGCCCGCCCAGACCAGGAGCGCTTGAATGTATTGGTTTTGACAGGGGGCACCACCCGCTGGTCAACCCGGGTGATTCCCAACGACCAATTGGGCGTCTACCGGATTGAGGGGGCCAATCCCAAGCTGGTTCGCAAGTGGGAGAGCGCCAGCATGGGCGATCCCGAAACACTCAGGCAGTTCCTGGCATACGGCGTGGACACCTATCCGGCGGACTCCTATGGCCTGGTCCTCTGGGACCACGGCGGCGGACCTATGGTGGGCTTCGGCGTGGACACTCTTTTTAGGCACGACGGGCTGACGCTGTTTGAACTGGGGGAGGCCCTGGAAAGTAGCCCCTTCGGCCAGGGGATGAAGCTTGAGTGGCTGGCCTTTGACGCCTGCCTGATGGCCTCCCTGGAGGTGGCCAGCATGCTGTCGCCTTTCGCCAATTATCTGGTGGCCTCGGAGGAAACGCTCCCGGGCCACGGCTTTGATTACCGCTTTCTGGCCGCGCTTTCCGGCACCAGCCTGACAGGGCCCGAGGCGGGCCGGGAAATTATCAACCAGACCTACGCCTTCTATGAAAAACTGTCCCTCTCCCAACCCCAGCAAAAGAACCTGGTCACCCTGTCGCTGATGGACCTAAGCCAGGCTTCCGGCGCTCAGGAGGCGCTGGGCGCCCTGTTTTCAAGCCTGGACAAGGGACTTGCCCTTGGCATCTACTCTGAGGTAGCCCGGCGGCGGGACCAGGCCAAGGCCTATGGCCGTACCTCCACCACGGATGACTACGACCTGATTGATTTGTATGACCTGGCAGACAAACTGGCCTCCCTCTACCCGGAGGAATCGGAGGCGCTTAAGGCCCAAATCGCGGGCATGGTGCTGCATAACCAGGCTAATGTGCCCAATTCCCACGGCCTGTCCCTCTATTTCCCCATGGCCAACAAGGATCTGTACGGTAACCTCTGGGCAGGGCTCTATCAGTCCTTTGACGTGGCGCCCGCCTACAAGGCCTTCATGGACAATTACGGGGAGATCCTGCTCTCCGGCAGCCTTGTCGACTGGACGGGAGATGAAGCCCCCGCCGTCACCTATGACGAGGAGACCGGCCTGTACTTTATCCAATTGAGCCCCGAGCAGGCGGCCAACTACAAGTCCGGACAGTACTATGTCCTCTCCCCGGTGTGGGGCGAGGAGTATATGCTGGTCTATATGTCCTCAGATGTCACCCTGGATGAGGAACTGCGCCTTCAGGCCAACTTCAACGGCAAAACCATGTTCATCCAGAACGCTTCCGGCGGTCAAAGCGTGGTCCCCCTGATGCAGGAAAAGGAAAACATCGGCGGCATCGCCAGCTACCAGATCCCCATGGTTTTGGACCGCAATACACCGGAAGGCGGCTATGAGTCCGTCGGCGCCAACCTGCTGGCTGAAATCAACAAGCACACCGGCGAGGCGCGCATCACCGGCGCCATCCGGGATGATGTTTTGGGCGACATGATGGGCAAGCGGGACACCGACCTGGCCTTATGGGACAACATCCACTTCACCTACAACAGCTCCTACCTCACCCGGGACCAGGAGGGGCAACTCCTGCCCCTTGGCGACTGGTCAAGCGCCGACACCCCCTGGGTGTCCACCTTCGCGCTCAGGGATGGCATTACTGCCCGCTACGGGGATTTCCAGGGCGGGGACGGTGACTTTTATGTGCTGATCTCGGTAATCGACACCCAGATGAACGTCTACTCCTCTGAACTCATACCCGTGAAATCGCAGGTTTCCGCGCCCGAGACTCCTGAGAAACCCCAGGCCATGCAGGTGGACTTCTCCATGGAAAGCCAGGAGCCAGCCCTATTGATGGAAGACCGGGGCATCACACTATCCCTGGACGGCCTCGCTGCCACGCCTGAGGCGCTGTCCCTCCTCTTCACAGCCCGGAACGCCCTGGCCGAGGAGGTGAGCCTCAGCACCGACTGGGCCATGGTCAACGGCTTCATGATGGAACCCACGGGCTTTGCCAGTGTCCCGGCGGGCGGGTCCGCCATGCTGGTGATGGATTTCCCCGTCCCCGCAGGGCCTGTGGGTGCCAGCCTCCAGCAGGCGGGTATTACAGAAGCCCGCGAAATCCGCTTCCGCTTCGCATTGGGCTTTGCCGACGGCAGCCTGCTGAGGACGGATTATACCGAGGATTTCCACATCAACACCCAAGTTCCTCTGGGGGATATGCCGCCGGTGCAGGCCAATCCCTTTGAGCCCGTCACCCTTGCCTCCGGCGATGGCATTTCCATTGAGCTAGTGGGCGAGCCCTTTATGGACGGCGACTACTTCCATATCCCGCTGAAAGCCATCAACAGCTCCACGGAATTCGACACCATCAGCCTGGCTGAGAGCGCCGTCAACGGCGTCATGGCACCGCTCATCATCCCTGAGCGCCTCCCGCCTGGCGCAGCCATGTACACCACTGCCTCCATCCTGCTTCAGAAAATCACCCTGCCCCCGGAGTACGCGGAGTTCCAGTATCTCTTTGACGGCATGGACAACCTGGAATCCCTGGGCATCGCGGCGCCAGGGGAAGTGACTCTGCGCTTTGCAATGAGCAGAGAAAGTGCGGGAGACCGCACCCCAGGCCTCCGGTTTGAGCCCCGCGCCATCAGCCTGCCGGGTGCGGAAGGCGAGAACCCGCCCCTGGACACAACGGGCGTGGTCCTCTTTGATCAGGCAGGCATTAGCATCACACGCCTTTCCAGTGACCCGTCGGGCAAGAAATTGTACCTGCACAACTCTGGCCCGGTGACGGTGAAAATCAGCACATTTGGGCGTGTGGCGGTGGACGGCGTGCCCTATGGCTCAAATGTCCCCATCCACTCTGTCATTTCCCCCGGCGCGTCCGCCTATGCCAAGCTGTTTGACTACCTGCCCGGCATTGAGCCTGAGGGGAAGGAGATCAGTTTCCACATCAACCTGGTCAACCTGGAGGAGAACACGCTGCTTTTCATGTCCGACAAAATCGCCCTTGAACTGATCGGGGCCAGTGAGCCCTGATACACAAACCAAAGGAGAGACCGTATGAAAATGCTGATGGCCCTGCTGCTGGCGATTCTGCTCGCCGCGAACCTGATCCCCGCCCTGGCGCAAACCAGCCAGGAAGCGCCGCCCGTGGGCATCACAGCAACGCTGCCCGCTGAACTGAAAGAAGCCTTCACCAGCACCCGCAGTGCCGCTTTCCCGGTGACCCAGGATGTGGTCAGCATCGATGGCGGCGTCTTCACCATCACCACCAATGGCATCACCGCGGAGTTCATGTTGCCCTTCGGATGGATGGGTTTCACCCAGGACATCAAGCTGCAGCTGATGGACTATGCCAACTTCTTCAACGATCCCCGGAGCATTGCCCAGTTCCTGATTGACGGCGGCATCAACCTCCTGGTGGAGGACCCGGACAGCGGTGCCTTTGTTTTTGTGTTTGTCTACCGCAATTCCCTGAGCGAATTGTTCATTAACCTGGAGGATGAGGAGATGTTCCTGACTGCCCTCTCCATGTACCAGGAGGACACCGGCCTAGGCTACAAGCGGGAAGCGGCCAATATCGCCGGGC
>JAAYJP010000064.1 GCA_012522875.1 Clostridiales bacterium
CTGATCTTTTCCTCCTCCGCCACCGTCTATGCGCCAGGCGCCCCCATGCCAGTGGAGGAGGGCGCGGCCCTGGGCTGCACCAACCCCTACGGATGGACCAAGTTCATGGGCGAACAGATCTTAAGGGATGTTACCCAGGCGAACCCCGGTTTCTCCTGTGTGCTGCTGCGCTACTTCAACCCCATCGGCGCTGACCCTTCAGGGGAAATCGGCGAGGATCCCGCCGGCATCCCCAACAACCTCATGCCTTTCATCACCCAGACCGTGTCGGGCAAACTCAGGCAGCTTGAGGTTTTTGGCGCGGACTATGACACCCCTGACGGCACCGGTGTGAGGGACTATATCCATGTGTCCGACTTGGCGGCGGGGCACCTGGCCGCCATGGAATACGCCATGAAAAACACCGGGGCAGTCGCCGTCAACCTGGGAACAGGCCAGGGTTACAGCGTGCTGGAGATCATCCGGGCCTTTGAAAAAGCCAACCACCTCAAGGTACCCTTTGCCATCGGCCCGCGCCGCCCGGGGGATGTGGGCACGGTCTACGCCAACCCCAGGAAGGCGCGGGAGCTTTTGGGCTGGGAAGCGCTCAAGGGCATTGAGGACATGTGCCGGGACGCCTGGCGCTGGCAGAAGCAGAACCCGGCGGGATATGGCGGTTAAAGCTTGGACAAACATAAAAAATGGGGGACGCCGCTTGGGTCGGCGCCCCCTTTTTGTTTGAGGTTGAGGGATGTTATTCCCCTGAGAACAGAACGCTGTTGACCACGCCTTCCAGGTATTCCTGGCGGCCGGAGCCGGGCAGCGGGGCCTGGCCCTGTTTGATGGCGCGCTCAGCCAGTTCTCCCAGGGTTGCCTCATCCTTGCGGATTTTCCGGCCCAGGTCGGAGTCAAAGGAGGCGTAGCGCTCCTTCACAAACCCGTCCACGCGGCCGTCCTCAATGATGGCGGCAGCTTTTTTGAGCCCCAGGGCAAAGGCGTCCATGCCCAGGATGAAGCCTTCGGCCATGTCCTTCATGGTGTAGGAGGGGCGGCGGTTCTTGGCGTCGAAGTTCAGGCCGCCCTTGAGGCCGCCGGATTTCAGGATCTCATACATGGCCAGGGTGGTCTCATAGACATCAGCGGGGAACTGGTCGGTGTCCCAGCCCAACAGGAGGTCGCCCTGGTTGGCGTCCACGGAGCCCAGCATATCGTTCATGGCGGCCACCCGCAGGTCATGCTGGAAGGTGTGGCCGGCCAGCGTGGCGTGGTTGGCCTCGATGTTCAGTTTGAAGTCCTTATCCAGGCCGTACTGGCGCAGGAAGCCGATGGCCGTGGCCGCGTCAAAGTCATACTGGTGCTTCATGGGCTCCTTGGGCTTGGGCTCGATGTAGAAGGTGCCGGTGAAGCCGATGGAGCGGGCATAGTCCACCGCCATGCGCATGAGTTTGGCGATATTCTCCTGCTCAAATTTCATGTCGGTGTTCAGCAGGGTCTCATAGCCTTCCCGGCCGCCCCAGAAGGTGTAGCCGGTGCCGCCCAGTTTGACGGTGCACTCAATGGCCTTTTTCAGCTGTGCCGCCGCGTGGCAGTACACATCCACAGAGTTTGAGGAACCGGCGCCGTTCATGTAGCGGGGGTGGCTGAACAGGTTGGCAGTGCCCCAGAGGCAGCGGATATTGGTCCCCTGCATTTTGGCTTTGATGTAGTCGGTGATGTCGTCCAGCCGCCTGTTGGTTTCCTCAAGCGATTTGCCTTCCGGCACCAGATCCACATCGTGGAAGCAGAAGTACTCGATGCCAAGCTTTTGCATGAAGTCAAAGCCCTGGTCCACCTTGGCGCGGGCATGTTCCATGGTGCCGGGGGCTTCCCCGAAGGTTTTGTCCGCCGTGCCGGGGCCAAACATGTCCAAGCCCGTGGCACTCATGGCATGCCACCAGGCCAGGGAGAACTTCAGGTGGTCCTTCATGGGCTTGCCCATCACCAGGCGGTTGGCGTCATAGTGCTTGAAGGCGAGGGGGTTTTTTGACTGCGGGCCTTCGTAGGGGATTCTGGGCAAATCAGTAAGTAGTGACATAGGGAGCCTCCTTGAAATTTGTTTTATAGTTCCTTGAGAACCTGAAACGAATCCTTCAGCGCGGGGTAGAGTTTTTGATACAGCCCGTGGTAGGCGGCGTAGGCCTTGTGGCTTTCCGGATCCGGCAGGAGCTTTTCGCCGGTGGCAATCATCTGCCCGCAGGCTTTTTCCACGCTTTCATACATCCCGGCGCCCACACCTGCCAGGATAGCCACACCCAGGGCCGGGCCCTCGGAGGACTGGATGGTGGTGGCCGGGCAGCCAAACACATCGGAGAGCATCTGCCGCCAGAAGGGCGAGCGGGCGCCCCCGCCGGTCAGGAGCATGCTTTCAGGCCGTGCGCCCATGCCGTCCAGAATGTCAAAGCAGTCTTTCAGGGAGTAGCTGATGCCCTCCATCACCGCGCGCGCCAGGTCGCCCCGGCCGTGCATGGCGGAAAGGCCAAAGAACACGCCCCGGCAGTCCGGATCCAGGTGGGGGGTGCGCTCACCCATCAGATAGGGCAGGTAGAGCAGGCGGTTGGCGCCGATGGGGCTCTGCTTTGCCAGGTCTGTCATCAGGTTGTAGACATCCCGGCCCAGGCTTTCCGCCTGCTCCTTTTCGGGCAGGAAACTGGTATCCCTCAGCCACCTGAGGCTAAGCCCCGCCCCCTGGGTCACCCCCATCACATGCCAGGCACCGGGCACCGCACAGCAGAAAGTATGCACCCGCCCCTTGGGGTCAATGGCAGGCTGGCTTGAGTGGGCATAGACCACGCCGGAGGTGCCAATGGTGGTGAAGGCCCGCCCGTCGGCCACCGTACCGGTGCCAACGGCAGCCGCCGCGTTGTCCCCGGCGCCGCCCACCACCAGGGTTTTCACTGAAAGCCCTGTCAATTCCGCCGCCTGGCGGCTGATGTGCCCTGTGACCTCAGGGGATTCGTAGACCTTTGCCAGCCAGCCTTCCGGTATCTCCAGTTTACCCAGCACTTCGGCGGACCACACGCGCCCCGGCACGTCAAGCAGCTGCATGCCGCTGGCATCCGATACCTCGGTGGCAAAGTCGCCGGTGAGCTTATAGCGCAGGAAGTCCTTGGGCAGCAGGATATGCCGGCATTTGGCAAACACCTCCGGCTCATGCTTTCTGACCCACATGATCTTGGAGGCGGTGAAGCCCGTCAGCGCCGGGTTGGCAGTGATTTCAATGAGGCGTTTGGCGCCCACCAGGCGGGTGATGTCCGCGCATTCCTCACCCGTGCGCTGGTCCGCCCAGATGATACAGGGCCTGAGCACCTGGCCCGCTTCATCCAGCATTACCAGGCCGTGCATTTGCCCGGAGATGCCCAGGGCCGCAATGGCCTCAGGCGCAACGCCGCTTCTATCCAGCACCTCCCGAAGGGTGGCCACCGCGGCCTCCCACCAGTCCTGGGGTGCCTGCTCCGCCCAGCCGTTGTGGGGCTGGGAGAGGGGGTACTCCCGTGTGGCGGAGGCCAGTGCCTTCCCCGCCCTGTCAAACAGCACCGTTTTGGTGCCGGAGGTGCCCAAATCCATACCCAGGAGGTATTGCATATTCTGCCCCTTCCAGCGGCCTGGCCGCTATGATTTGTCAAATTATTATTTCCGGGTCCTTTGCATATCCTAAGCGTTTGGGGCGCCAGTGTCAAGACCGCCCAAGGCTTTTCCGGGCGTTGACGGGGTGTATGCGCCCATGTATAATACAGGCAATACCAAGCATTTAAAAATGTCACAGGGCGGGTATCATCCTATTGTTGACCGGCAGTGGGTGCTGCCATATAAAAAAGGAGGATTCCATATGAAAAAACTGGTTTCTGTACTGCTTACCCTGATACTGGCAACGGCCGGTGTCTCTGCATTGGCCGAGACGGTGGCGCTGAAGGTCTGGGGCTCCCAGGATGACCAGGCCATGCTGGCCGAGATGGTGGATGCCTATAAGGCCGCCAATCCCGACAAGGCTTTTGACATCACCTTTGGCGTGGTAGGCGAGCCCGATGCCAAGGCGAAGTACCTGGAGGACCCGGCGGCGGCGGCGGATGTGTTCGCCTTTGCCGATGATCAGCTGCCAGCCCTGGTCAGCGCCGACGCGCTCTATGAGGTCACCCGGAACAAGGATGCCATTGTGGAAGCCAACATCCCCTCCTCCATCAACGCCGGCTCGGCGGGCGGCGAGCTTTACGCCTACCCCATGACCGCGGATAACGGCTACTTCCTCTACTATGACAAGTCCGTCATTTCTGAAGAACAGGCAAAATCCCTGGACGGCATTCTGGAAGCAGCCCAGGCTGCGGGCAAGAAGATGTTCATGGATGTGTCCAACGGCTGGTACATCGCTTCCTTCTTCCTGGGGGTTGGCGCTGAGCTGCGCGTGGGCGAAGACGGTGTGATCATCTGTGACTTCAACAGCGAAGCTGGCGTTGCCGCCGGCGAAGCCATCAAGGCCTTCACCGCGCACCCGGCCTTCCTGACGGGCGATGACGCCATCCTCACCGGCGGCATGGGCGACACCGTGGCGGCCGGCGTATCCGGCGCCTGGAACGCCGATGCCATCAAAGGCAAGCTGGGCGACAACTATGCCGCCACCAAGCTCCCCACCTTTACCGTGAACGGTGAGCAGGTGCAGATGGGCTCCTTCGCGGGCTTCAAACTGGTGGGTGTGAACACCCTGACCGCTTTCCCGGAAGAGGCGATGGACCTGGCTGAGTGGCTCACCAATGAGGAAAACCAGCTCAAACGCTTTGAAGTGCGCGGCCTGGGACCCTCCAACATCAATGTAGCTGCCAGTGAGGCTGTGCAGGCCAACATCGCCCTGGCCGCCCTGGCTGAGCAAGCGCCCTTCGCCTCCAGCCAGGCCGCCGGCCTTGACAAATACTGGACCCCGGCCGAAGCTTTCGGCACCACCATGGAAGCCAAGGACTACACCAAGGATGTGAAGACGCTGCTGGACGAAATGGTAGCGGCCATCACAGCGAAATAAACTTTCCCCGGGGCTGCCGCACCAGGCCGGCAGCCCCTTCTTTATTGCTGCAGAAAATACAGGAGGCATATAATGGCTGAGAAAGCGCTGTTGGTGCCTGAAAACAAACGGGGTTTTGTTTCGGAACTGGTCTATCTGTTCACCTCAGGCGACTGGATGACCCGCCTGTCGTTTCTGCTGATGGGCTTTGGCTGCCTGATGCGCCGCCAGGCAATCAAGGGCCTGCTGTTTTTGGCCAGCCAGGCCCTGTTTGTCTGGTATATGCTTGGCTTTGCCTGGCAGTATCTGAGCAAGTTCGGCACCCTGGGCACCATCGGCATGCACCGGGAGTGGAGCGAGGCCCGGCAGATCTATGTGCGCACGCCCGGGGACAACTCCATGCTGATCCTTCTGTTCAGCGTCTTCAGTATCCTGGTGGTGATCGGATTCATCGGGGTCTGGCGGGCAAGCCTCAGGGCCTGCCACAAAGCCCAGCAGCACCATGAGGCCGGCAGAACCCCCCCGGGCTTCATCCAGGACATTGAAAGCCTCATGAATGAACGCTTCCACGGCACCCTGCTCACCCTCCCCACGCTGATGGCCTTTGCCTTCACCATCCTGCCCACCCTCTTCATGATCCTCATCGCCTTCACCAATTTTGACGCTGACCATCAGCCGCCGGGCAACCTGTTCACCTGGGTGGGATTTGAGAACTTCGCCAACCTCTTCAATTTTGGGGGCGGGGCCGCCTCTGCCATGGCGAACACCTTTTCCGGCATCCTGGGATGGACGATGATCTGGGCGGTGATCGCCACCTTCACCAACTATCTCCTGGGCATGATCGTGGCCATCATGATCAACCAGAAGGGCATCCGCTTCAAGGCGATGTGGCGCACCATCTTTGTGATAACCATCGCGGTGCCCCAGTTTGTCAGCCTCATGCTCATGAGCCAGATCCTCCATGACCAGGGGCCATTGAACATGCTGCTGAAGCAGTGGGGCTTCATCGAGCAGAATATCCCCTTCCTGACCAACACCCTCAATGCCAGGATCACGGTGCTGGCGGTGAACCTCTGGGTGGGCATCCCCTTTTCCATGCTGATCACCTCGGGCATCCTCATGAACATCCCCAAGGACCTTTACGAAAGCGCTTCCATCGACGGCGCAACGCCCATCCGGATGTTTTTTTCCATTACCCTGCCCTATATGCTTTTTGTCACCACCCCCTACCTCATCACCGCATTTGTGGGGAATATCAACAACTTCAACGTTATTTTCCTTCTCACCCGCGGGGGGCCCCTGGTGACGGAATATTACCAGGCCGGGAAAACAGACCTCCTGGTCACCTGGCTTTACAAACTGACGGTGGACCAGCAGAATTATTCCCTGGCCTCCACCATCGGCATTTTTGTGTTCATCATCAGCGCCACCCTGTCGCTGCTTGTGTATAACCTGTCAGGTTCCGCGCGCAAGGAGGAGGAGTTCCAATGAGCAAAAAGAAGAGCATCCGCATGCCCCAAGCGCGCCTTGCCATGGCTTCGGCCCTGCTGCTGGCGCTCAGCCTGCTGCTGCCTTTTGTGATTCAGGGCGGGCAGCGCTTGAGCGGCTTTGATCTCCTGGCCCGGTC
>JAAYJP010000065.1 GCA_012522875.1 Clostridiales bacterium
GGCCCAGGCCAGTGAAGAGGCGGGGGACTATGGCGCTGCGGCGCAGCTCTACGCGCTGATCCCCCAGCACGAGGATGCCGGCGCCCGCCGGGAGGCCAGCTATGACGCCTATTATGAGGACGCCTACCTAAAGGCCCAGGAGGGCATGAAGGCCAAGGACTACAAGGCTGTCATCGACGCCCTGGAGGGCCTTGACCGAAAGAACACGGGCGAGAAATACGCCGGCATTGACGATATGTACAAAGAGGCCAATTACCTCTACGCGAATGCGTTGTACAATGACAACAAGCCCTATGAGGCCCTGGTCTACTACCGCAGAATCCTGGACTACAGGGACGTGTCCTCCAGGAAGCTGGACCGGGCCAGTTACCGGGTCATCGGCACCTGGAAGACGGAGAAGGGCGCGGTGTTCATCTTCCGGGATGACGGCAGCTGCAGCATTGAGGGCAAGGAGATGTTCTATTCTGCCAAAAACTTTACCCTCCTGGCAGGGGACCGCCCCTCAGAACTGAACATCAACTACCACATCGTGGACAGCCGGGAAAAGCGGATGACCTTAAGGCACACCCCCACCAAAAAGCTCTACAAGTTCACCCGGGTTACCGAGGAGGCGCCGTGAGCGGGCGGCCCAAAGCCGCAGACAAGCCCCATGCTCCCCCTGCCCCCGGCTATCTGCCGGCGCTGGACGGCCTCAGGTAGCTGATGGTGTTTTCCGTCGCCTGCTTCCATTACTGGCAAGTGAGCTGGTGGACGCCTGAGATCAATGCCTTTGGAGCGCGGGTGAGCCTGGCCCCCTGGCTGCGCACCGGTTACATCTGGGTGGACGGGATGCTGCTGTTGAGCGGCTTCCTGCTGTTTCTGCCCCACGCCATAAAGAGGGTGGAGGGCCAGGATGATATCAGCTTTCCAGGATTTTACCGGCGGCGCTTTGCCCGCGTCATGCCCAGCTATGCCTTGAACCTCCTGGTGGTTTTTTTGGTGTCGGCCCTGCCGCAAGGCCGCTATGCCAGTGCCTGGCACGCCATTCGGGACTGGCTGGCCCACCTCACCTTCACGCATCCGTGGTTTCGGTTCTCGAACCTGGCCACGCCGCTTAACGGGGTGCTGTGGACGCTGGGGGTGGAGGTACAGTTTTACCTGATTTTCCCGCTGGTGGCCCGGGCTTTCTGGAAAAAGCCGCTGCTTGTTTACTGCGGGGCGCTGGCCGTCAGCCTGGCCTTCAGGGCCTATGCCCTCAGGCAGCCGGACAGCGCCATGCTGGTCAACCAGCTGCCCGCCTTCATGGATGTTTACCTCAATGGCTTCCTGGCCGCCTGGGCCTATGCCTGGCTGAAGAAGAACATGAAGGACAGCGGGGCCATGCGCCTGGGGATGACCCTTCTGATGGGTCTGGGCTTTTTGTTCATCTCCCGGCTTATCCTGGCCCAGTCGGCTGAAGCGGGATTTCAGGCCTTAAGGGCCGGGCAGATGGTGCGGCGCTTCCCGCTGTCGGTGCTTTTGTCCCTGGTGTTTGTGGGCGCTTCCCTGGGGCTTCATGGTATCAGGCGGCTTCTGGGGAACCCCCTTGCCCGCTTCCTTTCCGCCATCTCCTTCCAGTTCTATATGTGGCACCAGGTGGTGGCGGCACAGATGCGGAGCCTGGGGTTACCAGGCAGCAGTTCCTCCCAGCCCCACATGGCAGGGGAGAGAACCTGGCAGATTCCCTTTGTGTTCCTGGCACTTTTCATCAGCCTGGCCATATCAACAGGCATTACCTATCGCTTTGAGCGCCCCATCGCCCGGAAGCTGTCGGGCAGGAAAAGATAAGGAGACAAGACGATGCGTGATCCGCGGATTGAGAAACTGGCCCGGACCCTGGTGCATTATTCCTGCAAGGTGAAACCCGGGGATAAGGTGTGGATCGACCTGTTTGACGCCGACGCCGCCATGGGGGAGTCCCTGGCGCGTGAGGTGTTCCATGCCGGCGGCCTTCCTTTGGTAAGGCTGACGGACAACCGCATCCAGCGCCAGCTGATGCTGGGCTATACGGAAGAGCAGCTGAATTTCCTGGGCGAGGCGGACGCGGCCCTGATGGCCAAGTGCGCCTGCTATATTGGCGTAAGGGGCGGGCACAACGCCTTTGAAACCGCCGATGTGCCGGAGGAAAAGAAGCGCCTGCACAGCCGCACCTACGGCAGGATGGTGCACGCGGAGATCCGCGTGCCCAAAACCCGCTGGGTGGTGCTGCGCTACCCCAACCCCGCTATGGCGCAGCTGGCCAGGATGTCCACCGCCGCGTTTGAGGATTATTACTTTGATGTGTGCACCATGGACTATGCCAGCATGGGCCGGGCCATGGACGCTTTGGTTCAGCGGATGGAGGAAACCGACAAGGTGCGTATCACCGGGCCCGGCACCGACCTGCACTTTTCCATCAAGGGGCAGAAGGCCATCAAGTGCGCCGGGGAGGTGAATATCCCCGATGGCGAGGTCTTCACCGCCCCCATCCGGGACAGCGTGGAAGGCACCCTTCAGTTCAATACCCCCTCCCTCTACCAGGGCGTCACCCATGAGGGCATCCGCTTTGTGTTTGAGGGCGGCAAGATCGTGGAGGCCGCAGGAAGCGACACAGCCCTTCTCAACCAGATCCTGGACAGCGACGAGGGCGCCCGGTATATCGGGGAGTTTGCCATCGGCGTCAATCCCTACATCACCAGCCCCATGATGGATACCCTGTTTGACGAGAAGATCGCCGGCTCCTTCCACTTCACCCCCGGGCGCTGCTATGACGAGGCGCCCAATGGCAATGATTCCGTCATCCACTGGGACCTGGTGATGATCCAGACGCCGGAATACGGCGGCGGCGGGATGTACTTTGACGATGTGCTCATCCGCAGGGACGGGCTCTTCGTACCGGAGGACCTGAAGCCCCTGAATCCGGAGAACCTGAAAGGGTGAGCAGATCCCTGGGGCTGTATGTGCACATCCCCTTTTGCCTGCGGAAATGCGCCTACTGCGACTTCCCCTCCTACCCGGGGCAGGAGCACCTGAGGGAGGCCTATACCCAGGCCCTCTGCCGGGAAATCCTCACCCGGGGGGAGGCCCTGGGGCATCCGGAAGCGGACACGCTGTTTATCGGCGGGGGCACCCCCAGCCTGATGGCGCCCGGGGAGATAGCGCAGATCCTCCGGGCGCTCAGGGAGGCCTTCCCCTGGCGGGAAGGCTATGAGGCCAGCTGCGAGGCCAACCCCGAGTCCCTGACATCAGGTTTCCTGGAAGCCCTGGTTCGGGGCGGCGTCAACCGCCTGTCCCTGGGCGCCCAGGCCAGCCAGCCCCGTTTGCTGGAGGTGATCGGACGCAGGCACAGCTGGGAGCAGGTGGAAAAAGGAGCACAGATGGCGCGGGAGGCCGGCATTTCCAACATCAACCTGGACCTGATGGCGGGCCTTCCCGGCCAAAGCCTGGACGATTTGGGGGAAAGCCTGGACGCTGCCCTGGCCCTTATGCCCCCGCACCTCTCCTGCTACGGCCTGATCCTGGAAGAAGGCACGCCCTTAAGCCGGGCGGTGGCCAGGGGCACGCTCCTTTTGCCCGGGGAGGATACGGAAATCAGGATGGACGCCCTTATCCGGGACAAGCTGGCCGGGGCGGGGTATGGCCATTACGAGGTCAGCAACCACGCCCTTCCCGGCCAGGAATGCCGCCACAACCTGAACTGCTGGGAGTATGCGGACTACCTGGGATTCGGCGCGGCTGCGGCGGGCTTTTACCAAGGCACGCGCCGGAAAAACCCCCTGGGGATCCGGGAATACCTGGCCGGGGAAGCCCCGGCGGAACAGGGCGTGGGCCCTGAGGAATCCCGCTTTGAGCAGGTGATGCTGGGCCTGCGCCTCACAAAAGGCCTGGACAGCGCGGCGTTTGAACGCCGGCAGGGGTTGGGCCTGATGGCCGCCTTTGGCCAGGCC
>JAAYJP010000066.1 GCA_012522875.1 Clostridiales bacterium
CCCGGACCTGCACGCCTGCATTCACTATGGCCTGAATGCCTTCTTCCTGGTGAGTGTTTCCATCTCCGCCCGGGGGATGGGGCTGGAGGGGGAGCAGCTTCCGGAGGATAAAGGCCTTCTCCAGGTTCTTCCTGGAATCAGGGCCCACACCCTGGCGCTGGATGAAAAGGCGGCGGGAATGGATCAGACGCCGCAGGCCGCAGGCGGCCAGCCTGTTCCAGAAGACGCGCAAAGGTGGCTCCAGCCGGTGGAAAGGGCCTCCCCCGATTATGATACATGGGGGATTGCCTTCGAGGAAGGCTCGCCCGAGCGCTTCTGGCAGGACATCCTCGGCTGTTTCTTTGAAGACGCCAGGCAGAGGGGTTATATTGACGAAAAGGTCCCCTTTATGTATTTTCTGGTGCAGCCAGGCGTGGACTTCGTGTATACCCTGATGGCCAACAGGCCCTTTTATGAAAGCAACCGGCATGACATGCCCCAATACTGTTTCAAGATCGCCTGGCATGCTTTCCAGGCGGGCGCGTATGATGCCTACCTGTGGGACAAGCAGTCCACCGCCTACCAGGCCGATGATTTCCACCTGAGGCTCCTGCGGGCCGGAATTTCGGCCACTGTGGGCCCGCTGATGCCCCTGAGCCTTCAGGAAGCGTCAGCATACTGCCTGAAGCTTTACCTGAAGTACATGGATTTCGCCAGGCCATATGCCGGCAGCCCGGGCTACCCCCTGTATGTGGCCAACGGGATGCACGCGTTCTATATGCTGGGCACGGCGATCCAGATGAAGGGCATGGCGTTTTGACGGGCCGGCCCCGCGGGAGGAGGGGGCCCGATGGGCAGGATACCCGGGCCCCTGGTGCCTGTGCCCCGGGCATCCTGAACGACTGGGCCACCGCCCAGCGCCGGGAGCCCTTTGCCTTCCCCAAGGGTTCCCGTTTCCAGGGGGAATCACCTGGCGCTGTTTTCAGAAATTCCGTTTATCCCTGAGTATCATTCTCCAGCGCCAGCTGCGCTGCCTTCTGCGCGTGAATCAATGCCGTGTCATAGACGGGGAGAACCGAGTCTTCCGGATGGATGAGAAGCCCGATCTCTGTGCAGCCCAGAATCACCGCTTCTGCGCCCCTGGCCCTGAGGCCGGCAATGATCCCTGAAAACGCCTGCCGGGAGCTTTCTTTGAGCTGGCCTACGCACAGCTCATCGAAGATGACGCGGTTGATCAGCGGGATGTCCGTTTCCGGCGGGATCAGCACTTCAAAACCGCGTTCAGCCAGCCTTGATGTGTAAAAATCCTGTGCCATCGTATAGCGGGTGCCAAGCAGCGCCACCTTTTTGCAGCCATCCTTTTCCAGCTGTTCGGCTGTTGCGTCCGCAATATGAATGAGGGGCACCTGAACCCTTTTTGAAACCTGCGGATAGACCTTGTGCATGGTATTGGTGCAGATCAGGATGAAATCAGCGCCCGCCTGCTCGAGCTTTTCCGCGGCATCGCCAAGGATCTCCGCGCTCTTTTCCCAGTCACCGCTGGACTGGCACTGTTCGATCTCATCAAAGGCCAGGCTGTAAAGGACGATCCTTGCGCTGTGCCATCCGCCGAGCTTCTCCCTGATGGATTCATTGATGATGGCATAATACGGGATGGTGCTCTGCCAGCTCATTCCGCCGATGAGTCCGATCGTCTTCATGATCATGCCTCCCATGGATTCAGGATGAGCAGCCTGCCCCAGCCGCTGGACGGGGTTCCTGAGCCCGCAGGGGCCGTTCTTTGGCACAAGCCTCTCTTCCTGGGTTTGGCCGCATCGTATCACAGGCCGGAAAAGTGCTCAAGGGCGCGTACAGGCCGTTCATGTTAAGGCGAGTGTTTTGGCCGGGCGATCGAATCAAGCAAACAAGCGTCTGGCAGCAGCGCGGAAGGAAATGACGGCGCGCAGCACCAAACGAAGCGAGCTGGATAGTATTC
>JAAYJP010000067.1 GCA_012522875.1 Clostridiales bacterium
GTGTCACCTTCCAGTTCATAGCCCCAGGCTTCACGCAGCAGTTCCTTGCGCGATACCGCGCATTCCCGATGCCTCATCAGGCTGGAAAGCAGTCCATATTCCTGGCGGGTCAGCGGAATGGTTTTTCCATGGCCTTGATTTCCCTGGCATCGGGGTTGAGTGCCAGGTGCCCCAGGGGGACAGGTTCTGCATGAAGGCGAAGGCGCCGCAGCGCGGTCTCGATCCGGGCGCGCAGTTCCTTCAGCCCGAAAGGCTTGGCAATGTAATCTTCCGCGCCCAGCCCCAGGCCACGGACCTTGTCAGACTCTGTGGAGCGAGCGGAGATGATAATGACGGGCAATTCACGGGTTTCACGTCGTTTTTTCCATTCGGCCAGCACTTCAAGCCCGTTTTTCCCCGCAGCATCAGATCCAGCAGCAGCAGGTCCGGAGAGCCCTCTTTAAGCCTTGCCTCCAGCTGCGCGGCGCTATGAAACCACACACATCCTTTTGGTGGCATCGCACAGCAGCAGGGTGGCATTCTCATCATCTTCCAGTATCCAGATCTTTGCCATTTTCCCAATATCCTCCCGGGACTGAGGCAGGATCAGCCGCTCAAGGGCGTGGCAGGTTAGCGGCCTTTGTCCGCCGCGGGAAGCGTATGCGAATCCAGGTAAGCGTGTTGTTCTTGGCTTAATGGGGCCTTCTCCCTGAGGATGGCTGCAGCGGGAGCGGGCAGGAAGCTTTCTTCTTTGAGCTCGTAAGGAAGCCCCTTGTACCAGGCGACAAACAGCTTCATGGACGAGGTGCCGATTTCGCTGTCCGGGTCGGGAAAGAGAGTTTCAAAATCCTTCAGCTTGAAGCCGGAGGCGCGGCTGCGTTCCACAGTGAAGGCGTCGGCCAGGTCTTCCAATGGGACTTCGTACAGATTGTTGATTTCGCTTAGGGTATAGGACCCCCGAATATCTGCGGGATCGTACGCGCCTGCTTCCCCCATTGCGTTGAGGGTTTCCAGGCGCTGGGGTGTCTTGCCCGAGTCGGTCTGCCACCACCCCAGGGCCCAGCTGCCAAGGATACCCGCCAGGACGAGCAGGATGGAGAAAAAGACAGTGGCTTGCGGTTTCAGCTTCATGCTTGTTTCCCTCCTTTGCCTGCAGCCACGATGACGGTGTCCTCCACCGGGCAGGCCAGGCCGCTGAGGCATTCATGGCAGGTGATGCACTGGTGGCTGCGAACGGCATCCCCTGTGGATACCGTGATATTCATCGGACAGGCCGCGTCACACTTCTTGCAGTGGATACAGGTCGACTCGCGCCGTCTGACGGGAAAGATGTGGATAAGGTTGAACAGCCCGAGCAATGCGCCATAGGGACAGAAGTACTTGCACCATGGGCGCTCCACAAGGAGGGACAGCAGGGTCACAGCAATGAGGATGAGGATGGCGGTGAAGGCGACCTCCCCGGTATAGAAGTTGAACAGGGCATAATAGGGGTCCACATCAGCGAACACCAACTTCGCGGTCACCGCTGTCTGATAAACGACTGCGCCAAGCACAATATAGCGCAGGTAACGCAGGTATTTGTCCGCGGCACGGGGGACCAGGCGGTTGTACTTCTTCTTGAAGAGCTTTCTCCCCAATTTGCCGATCCACTCCTGCCAAGTGCCCAGCGGGCAGAAGTATCCGCAAAAGATCGGCCCGAACAGGAAGGCCACCAGGAGGCCAATCACCATCAGGGCCAGGGCGGAACTATGCAGTTTTTGCACCAGGCCGCCGGTGGCAAGGAACTCGTATACTGTAACCACCCCGCCGAAAGGGCATACGGCGTGCAGGGAAATCTCTGGCAGCGGAATCACCACCCCAATCTCCTTTAGGTACTTGACCAAAGCCAGCACGGCAACAAACAGGAACATCGCCCATTGGGTCACTGTGCGCAGGGTCCGTAGCCGGCTCTTTTTTGCCTTGATGCGCATGGTATCACGCTCCTCACATCCGATAATAGTCCCGATTTTTCATTTATAAAGGATGAAAAATGATGTCATTCCATACTGAAGGGAGTTGGAACAGGAAAGGGCACCCATATCTACAAGGTGCCCTTTGTCCCCGGTTTGAAGGGGCTACCTGCGATGGCGTCCGCCGCCGAAACTCTGCTGGCCAGGCTGCGGACCTTTCTGCCCGCGCCCGCCGCGCATGGATTGCATCTGGGCCTGTCCCTGGTGCTGCTGGCTGGTGCCAAAGTAGTCACATACGCCATCCTTGTTTTCGTCAGTGAAGCCAGGTGCATCGGGATTTTTCCCCTGTTCTTTGCCGCAGATATCGCAGATACCGTCTTTGTTCTCATCTACGAAACGGTACTGTTCCGCCCCTTGGGCAGTGCCTTTATTCCAGCGGCTGAACCCCCTACCATTGGGAACAGCCGGTGCGGGAGCTTGGTTGAAGCGGCGGCCGTAAGGGGCTACGTTGCTGTTCTGCCCGTCGACCGGAACAGCGGGAGCCTGGTTAAAGCGACGGCCATAGGAGGTTACTGGAGCGGTTTGTTCTTCGATCTCCTCAGCAGGGGCTTGGTTCCAGCGGTGGCCATACTGCCGGCCATAGGGAATCGGTTGTGTAGTCTGCGTTTCATCCGTGGTGGCAACAGCTGTTTCGGCAGCTAATCCAAAGACCGGCAGCGCGATAAGCAGCACCAGCGCAATGATGAGCAAATTCCTTTTCATGTTAGTATCCCCTTTGTTTGATTCAGCAATCGTTTGCTGTGTTTGGATCGTAAACCAAAAGTATGGCAAAAATGTGTTATTCTTTTGACAACATTGAACCATTTTTAGCGTCCATGATGTGAAGCTCCGATGTTGGTGGAATACTCAAGACCTGAAAAGGCTGCATACTGCCAGGCCTGGATGCCAAGGACAGGGAATAATGCGGTCGCCAATAGAATCATTAAGCGGCCTGAAAGTTTAGTAATGCAAAACGCCGCGCAGAATCACCAAAATGCAAAAAACGGCAAAGGAAATGCGGGATAGGTCCTTTGAGGGATACTGTCAGTTCCAGGCGAAACGGACAGTTGTCCCATCACTTTCTCTGCTTTCCACCGTAATGCGTATATTGTGACGTTCCGCAATCCCTCTGGCGATGGCCAGCCCGAGGCCGCTGCCCTGCCGGTTTTCTTCGCTTCTTGATTTGTGGAAGCGGTCAAAAATATAGGGCAGCTCCGTGGCCGGAATGCCCGATCCCTCATCGCGAAGAGTAATGCTGTGACTATCCATGGCAGCATACAGCGTACTGCCGGGTGGCGAGAACTTGACTGCATTATCCAATACAATGAGCAGCATTTGCTTCAGCCGAGCATAATCACCATTGTAGGCTACAGGGTGTTCGGGTATCTCCCGTATGATATGGATGTCCTTGCTCTGGGCCAGCCGTTCCGCGCTGCGAAGCGCATCCAGGAGCACCTCTTGCACCACAAGCGGAGCGTTTTCGATTGGAAAGTCCGTGTTTTGAAGGCGTGCAAGGTCCATGAGGTCATTAACCAGCCGCTGCAACCCCATTGTCTCTTTGAGCATCTGGCGGTAGTATTCTCCCACCATTAATGGTTCCGAGACAACTCCGTCGCTGAGCGCTTCAAGCGAGCCGCGCAGCACGGTGACAGGGGTGCGCAGTTCATGGGATACATTGGCCAGGAAGTCCTTGCGGAGCTGCTCCTGCTGTTCCCGTTCTTCCTTGGCCTTTTGTAGCCTGCTGCTGAGAGCATCAATAGATCTGGCTAAATCACCGATCTCATCTTTTTGTGCAAGTCCGGTTTTAGCCTCGAAATCACCTTCCGACAGTCGCTGAGCGGTTTTGTCCATCCGGTTGATTGGACGCGTGAAGGTATAGGACAGGAGCATGGACAGCAGGATGGAAAACAGCAAGGCTGCCGTGGCACTGTAGAAAAGAATGCCCTGGCCTTTTTCGATGGCTTCTTCAATGCCTGATACGGCATCATTAAGGAGAAGAGCACCCACGACTTTTTCATCCCGATAGACCGGTGCGCCAACAGTTAAAGTAGGGACGCCTACCAATTCACTGAAACCTTCGGAGAAGGAGGTCTCCCCTTGGAGCACGCTGCGGACCAGTATTTCAGCATCCGGCGGCAGGGTCGTGTACTCCAAGGTCCTTCCCATCATGCGTCCGGAAGAGAGGAATTGAAGATTTTCGTCCAGAACCCAGAGGTTCGGCTCCGCCTGGGTGAGCAATCGAACAAAATTCGTGTAGCTTCCTCCCTGTCCGCCCGATCGTTCGCCGCCGGGCCGGACACCTTCCAACGCCTGGGAGAGCATGCCGGATAGGGAGTTTGCACGGCCGAGCATCTCCGCTTTTTTCGATTCCTTAATCGACCCTGTGAACAAGGAGCGGAATGTCAACCCACTCACCAGCGCAAAGAATAAAAGCGCGGCAGCGAAAAAGAGCAGGAGTTTCAGTGCGATTCTATTCTTCATCCTCACGCCCCTCCAACTTGTAGCCTACACCCCAGATGGTTTTTATCTCCCAGCCCCTGGGTCCATATGCGTCCAGTTTGGATCGCAGGCGTTTGATGTGTGAGTCCACAGTGCGGCTGTCCCCGAAATATTCATATCCCCAGATGGATTCAAGCAGGTTTTCCCGGGAGAAGACTTTATCCCTATGGCTTGCCATCGTGAAGAGGAGTTCCAGCTCCTTTCTGGTCAAGGCGACTTCCCTGCCGTCAATCCTTGCTGTATAGGTGTCCAGGTCCACCCTCAGATTCCCCAGTGCAACCGATTGACCTGATACAGTTTGCCCACGATCCATCCGGCGCAGCACTGCCCGCAGCCGTGCCATCAGTTCCCCGGGCGAGAAAGGTTTAACGATATAATCGTCTGCGCCGGTATCCAATCCCATAATCCGTTCGAAATCCTCCCCGCGGGCGGTGACCATGATGATCGGGACAGTGGATATTTTGCGAATCTCACGGCACACTGCAAAACCGTCCAATTTGGGCATCATCACGTCCAGCAATATTGCATCGGGACTCAGTTGATGGAACATCTCCAATGCCTCTACGCCGTCCTTTGCGCGATAGGGGATATAGCCTTCCTTCTTAAGGTACTCCTCAAGGACTGATGCGATTTGCTGATTGTCATCTGCTATCAGAATATTTGTCATAATCCCTCCATCACCGGCGCTCGTAAAATAAATTATCGCATGATTGGGGTACGGGCAACAAGTTGCTGTGCTTTTTTGCAGTATAACCCAAACGAGCGATGCCGTCACTTGGCCTTCTGCCTGAAGGCTGCCTGCCCCCCTATCCATGTGGATAACTCATGATTGGCAAAACCGTATCAGTATAAGCAGGGGCTCCGCAATTTTGGGGAGAATCTGTGATATGGCATATTAGCGCGGGGCTTTGAGCAAGGGCGAAGCAGATGCCGGGACAGCACATGTTCCCTCGCCTGCCTACGCGCACGGTATGGGATAACCTGTATTGCTGAGGGAAATCCACGGGAGTGGGAACAGGAATGCCAACAGGATTGATCTCCTGCCTTTCGGACGCCAACGCCCTTCTCTGAAGTCGGGAAGATGCCTTATGGCTATCGCGCAGTGGTCGATTACCCGGGTGAAGCGATTCCGTGAGATTGCCTTATCCTATTTCGAGGCTGGTTTTGAGCTTTGCACAGAAATCGATAATCCGCGATGCTTCTTCAGGATTGTCACCCTTGGCCGGGTCAATCAACCTGAGCGCACCCAGCACTTTGCAGCCGGGGACCTCTCTTTTCAGCCCCTCAAAACACCTGTCGGCTGAACCGCCGGAACAGCACGCAAACAAGGCGGCTCTCTTCCCTTCAAGCCTGTGTTCTCTGAAAAAGGTACGCAGGGGGGGCGCGTACGAGCCCGCCCATACCGGCGTGCCCAGAACCACCAGGTCGTAGGGGGCCGCGTCAAACCTGATCGCCTGCAGCCTTGGCCTTTCCTTGAACATGGCGCTTTTGCCGGCCCAGAAATACTTGCCAAAACCGCCCCTTGGGTATTCCTTGAGAGGTTTGAGGGCGTACAGGTCCGCGCCGATTTCCAGCGCAATTTTCTCCGCGGCGTAACGGGTATTGCCTTCCAGAGAATAGTAGACGACTGCTGTTTTCAAGTTTGCTCTCTTTTCTGCCGGGGAAGGCATGACATTCGTTCGGCTGACTGCATCGTAGCTGGTGCAATGTTTTTCCGGAATGAAGCGGGGGATCGCATCCGCCGCCATTTCCTGCTGCGCTTCGCGGCGGATTCAACCCTGGCGGGTCATTCCTCTGTTCGCCTTACTTGCTGAACCAGGCATGGCTTTAGCCCTTGATGATCACAGCAGTTTCCGTGTAGCCAAAGTGTTTTTTCGATCACATGTTCAACATCCCATGCACGGCGGGCGCGACTTGCGTGGACACGCCGCTACGGATACGCGCCAAGGAGAAGCAGGGCTGTTTGGACTTTTCCGGTTCAGGCCTGACAGGTGGAAGCATTCAATCAGCAGAGATCCTTGCTTACTTGCCGGCAAAAACCATCAACAGCGTTCCCGCGACCATCAGCAACAGGCCCAACAGCGCTCGTCTGCTCAATTTCTCCTTGAAAACAATAAAAGAAAACGCGATGGACACCACAATGCTCATCTTGTCGATGGGGACGACGACGCTGACGATACCCTTTTGCAGGGCGTAGTAGTAGCATAGCCAGGAAGCGCCTGTTGCCACGCCGGAAAGCGAGATGAATATGAGTTCCTTTCTGTCGACTGTCTTGATCTGCCTATGCTTGCCCTTTGACAGGATGATGGCCCAGGCCATCAGCAGTACCACAAAGGTTCGGATAGCGGTGCCCAGGTTCGACTCAACATTTTCGATGCCGACCTTGGCCAGGATGGAAGTCAATGCCGCAAACACCGCGCCCAGTGCTGCGTAAACGATCCATACCCTATCCTTCTTCGTTTGGCTGGCCTGCTTTTTTTCAATCATCATCCAAATGCCGATGCCCAGCAGTGCCGCACTGACCAGCTTGACTGCCAGATGGCTTGTTTCACCAAAAATTACGATAGCCAGCAAGATGGTCAGGATCGTACTGGACTTGTCCACCGGCACCACCTTGTTGACATCCCCCATGGACAGGGCCTTGAAGTAAAAGATCCATGACGCGCCCGTCGCCAGGCCCGAGAGGATCAGGAAGATCAGCGACTTCGCGCTGATGCCGCGAATTTGATCGGCGGAACCGACCACAAACACCATGATCCAGGCAAATGCCAGCACGACGAATGTCCGCAGTCCGGTTGCCAGGTCAGAATCGGTTTTCCTGATGCCACTTTTCGCCAGGATGGATGTCAGCCCTGCAAAAAAAGCAGACAGTACCGCCATCAGCAACCACATCATCATTGTCCCCAATCACTTGTATTTCATGCCGAAAGGATTCTACATGATTCGAGTATGCATTACAACAGTACAGGGCTCACCCATTGCGCGGGGACTTTTCGAAAAGGGCTTTGCACACGCCTGATGCTGCATGGCCGGCACGATCGGCCTGAAAGAAACCCGCCGTTGGCAAATGGGAAAAGACGCAATCATTTTCATCAAGGGAATATACGATTCAACAAGAGCCGTCCCAATCACGTTACCTTCCAGGGATATTCTCCTGCCCGCTTTCAATCTGGAGGATGAAAACCGATGCCGATGACGGGGAGAAGCTTCGGCATCAATTTACTATATGCTTTCACCCCGTTGCTGTGGGGGAAATAATGCGTAAAACAGGGCCAATGGCTTTGGCAGCGTTGTTATTTCTTCTTGTTTTTGTAGAATAAATGTTCTATCCTCTGGAATAGGATACCAATGGAATCTTTGATGAATTTCGTGGTCATCTGTTTCAACGGCATTGTTATGAGATATGTGACAAACACAGCCAGCGGAGGATGCGCCCATGCCCAACATCATCGATTATCTCACCTGGCGGGGGGATGTGCCTTTTTCCTGCGCTCCGTTCAACGATGTAGATAATTTAATCCTTTCGCAGTTCTCCTACATCCAGCTCGAAAAGGCAGGGGCACCCTGTGATGGAATGACCATTCGGGATATTGCATCCCTGTTGGAGGCGCAACCTGATGCGTTTGGCTTCATCGATGCCAGAAACAGCCAGGAGATGCTGAAGACAATGGCTTCAGGAGACCGATTCGGGGGAATTCCAGTCCGGGGCTATAGCAGCGAAACAGATGAAGAAAGAGAATTGCAGTTCGCCGGAATGTCCTTTTTGCTGCCGGACGGTACAGTATATGTTGCCTTCCGGGGCACAGACAATACCCTGGTGGGTTGGAAGGAGGATTTCAACATGGCTTTCTCCTGCCCTGTTCCCGCCCAGACGGAAGCGCTGAGGTATCTCAAGGCAGTCTGTGATTCGGCCAATTGCTCAGTGCGGGTGGGCGGGCATTCCAAGGGCGGGAACCTGGCGGTTTACGCAGCAGCCTGTTTGCCGGAGGTTCTTCAAGACCGCCTGCTCCAGGTCTTCAGCAACGACGGGCCAGGCATGAGCGAAGAGGTCATCGCCAGCCCTGGGTACCAGCGGGTCAGCGACAGGATCATTTCCATCCTGCCGGAGTTTTCCATTATCGGAATGCTGATGTGTGAGCACAGGAACAACAAAGTGGTCGAAAGCCGGGCCTCCGGACTGATGCAGCACAGCGCTTTTACATGGCAGGTGCGGCGCGCGGGTTTCGTGGAGCTGCCGGGGCTTACGCGCAAAAGCTTGAAGATAGACGATATCCTGGACAGTTGGCTGTTTGATATGCCGGAGGATGAGCGAATGCAGCTGGTGGAAGCGCTGTTTGCTGCGCTGAAACAGGCGGAGGTCACTTCAATGCAGGAACTGCTGGCCAAACGGATTAAAACCGCAGTATCTGTTTTGTCTGCTGTACGGCATTTTGACCAGGATACACGCAAGCTGGTCTGGGAAAAACTAACGCGGCTGGCAGGCACGGCAATAAAAGGGGCTAAGGAAGAGCGGGGGTAGTGCAACCCACGGCGCCTGTAAAGATGATATTCACCTTGTCAATTGGAGGCGCGTGCCCTGGTGGGGGCTCTTTCACGATTTTATTGATACCTCTGTTCAAGGGATGCGGACAAGAGTAAAATGCTGCCAGGAGACTGCCCTCGCCCTCATTTCTTCATTACAGGCGACCCATTGCACGAGCAGGCCAGTGCAACGCATCCAGCTACGACCACCGCAAAGATTTCACGCATTTCCCTTATAATCAGCCAAACAGGAGACCCCTATGAAAAGAAAGCGCTTGGCCCTTCTGCCTATTCTTTTCCTTTGCATCGCATGTGCGTTTCCAAGCGCTCTGGCAGTCGAGTCTCTGGGACAGGATGTCACGGAGGAGGAACTGGAGGTAGGCTTCGAATACTTTGGGCGGTTCATTCCGGCTTATGCCCACCTCTATGGTGGCGCACTGGACAGTTTTGCGGATATCAAACTCGCCAATCCTGGATCTGAAAACCTGTCGGTGCTTGTTCAATCCTGGATAGAGGGGGTAAGCGAACCAGCCGGGGAAATTGTCATCATATGGCCTGGCGCGAGTTTGGTGGTGAAGCAGAGCCCGATCCCATCGCCGGGCGCATTTGACGAAGCGGATACGATGCGGCCAGGCGTCTTTTATGTGCGCGTAACGGGCGTTGGCCAGGATAACAGCACCGTGCTGTATGAGGATAGCGCGAAGGCCATTGTGTATGGACGCCGTGATTTCGTATGGAGGATGAGCTGAACGATCTGAACAACCATAAATTGCTGGCGGCCTGGGTGACCCCTGACGCGCCGGCTGTACAATCCCTGCTGTCCTGCGCTGGCGACTATATGGACAGCTGGCCAATGCCGCAGGGGTATGATGGAACAACCTTGGACGAAAGCGGCCAGGTGTGGCAGCGATTGGAAGCCGTGTGGGGTGCTATCGGCGAATTTGATATTTCAACGGAGTTTCTGGAAGGCAGCCCGCATAACGAGCCGGGGTCGCTTCGCGAACTCTTCCTGACCTGGCTGGATGTTCTGCCGGAGGAGTGAGCGCAGCACAGCAAGTGCCACACCTGTGGGCGGCACCAAGGATGGAAGCCAGCGATACCGATCCGACATGGCGCGGCCGGTACGGTCCAGCCCCAAAGCGGACATAACGTTCCTGAGGTGAAAGAAGCTATACCATAAACCACAAACGAAACCAACCGGCACCGGTTTGTCGAACGAATAAATATGGGAATGGGGGACAAGCAAGTGAACAGAAGGAAAATTATATTGTTCTGTTTCATGATGGCTTTACTATTGGTGACGCTAAGCGGTTGTGTTCCGGGCGACGGAGCAAATTCCCAGGACAAACCGGCAGGGTTCTTCTGGGGTGTATGGCACGGATGGATCGCACCCATTACACTCATCTTTTCTGTCTTCAAGCACGATGTGGGCATTTACGAAGTATACAACTCCGGATTCTGGTATAATCTGGGCTACTACATGGCCATTATTAGCGGCTTTGGCGGCCTGGCACTGGCCCGTGGCAAGAGGAGAAAGGATTGCGCAGACAAGAGCAGATAATGCACTTCTCCATGCAACTTCACACAAGCTGCCATTGCCCGATACGCAGACATCCGCAGATGGCCATGTGATGTATTGGGATGCGGCCAACTGGTACATAGACTGGGAAAGACCACTTGCCTGAGTTAGGAGTCGCTCAAATCACTCAGTAACCAGGCAGCAGGACATGGTCATCGGAGTCCAAAGTTTCGAAATTGCTTTGATAGTATCGTTGTGCTTTGCTATCATAACAAAACTTTCAGACGGACAGTACTGCCTGCTTGAGATTGGGGCTTGATCAATATCCCCAGCAGCATAAGCGCTTCATCACGATCATCAAGGAGGACAATCGGATGTACAGGTTCATGTGGAGAAGTAAATGGATAGGTTTGTTGGCTTCCTTTCTTTTTTTGGTGGCGTCATTATCCCCGGCCGCAGGAGAGATTGCGGATGCCGCGGGGCAGGCGATCCATGAGCCTCAGGACAGTACCGAGGCCGGCGAGAATGTATTCGCGCGGCTGGAGGGCACAACCTTTTACTTCTTGAGCGGGGCTGGCGCGTGGTCTACCGAGCTGGTCTTTTCATCTGACGGGAACTTTACGGGCTATTACCATGATACGGATATGGGTGACAGCGGCAGCGGGTACCCAAATGGCACACGGTATGAATGCGACTTTTCCGGCGCCTTTGCCCTCACGGAAAGAAAAGATGAGTTCACATATATTCTACGCCTTACCTCGCTTACACTCAGGCAGGAGCCGGGCATGGAACGCGTGGTGGATGGAGTGAAGCTGGTCAGCGCTGAAGCTTATGGCATTTCGGGCGGCGATGAGTTCATACTCTACACCCCTGGAAGCCGGAGCGCCAACCTGCCGGAAGACTTTCTGGAATGGGTCCGAATGGGCAGCGCATGGGAAGTACCATCAGAAACGCTGCCCTTCTGGGGCCTGTATAACCTCAAGGACCAGGCTGGTTTTTTCTCCGGCATAACGGAATCAGAGTAAGGGAGAAGGCTGATATGAACGCCACAAAAAAGTGAGCCACGGGAGGTAAAAACGCTGAACTAAAATTGAGCCACCTGGGGTTGAGCCCTACAACAGCCAGAGCGAGCTATTGGGAGGCAGAATAGGGTGGTAGTAACAGTGGGAATCTATTATGGTATCACATGGCATGCTCTGCATGCTGGATCAGCCGCATTGAAGGCGCGATTCTAACCGATTTTCGAGGGCCCTTCTGTCTACATTGTATTTTTTGTGTAATATATTGTTTGTTACAACTTTTCCGGGAAAGGAGGCAGGGAACGGATTGCTGATCTGCGACATCAGTATTCTCCACAGATACGGCAAGCAAGCGCTCGACAGGCAGCTAAGGCCTTTGGGCTTCAACTGGCAGGAGATGGTGGTCATGGTCGCGGTGGAAATAATTCCGCGCGCGGACCAGGGCTTGTTGTCAAAACTGCTGCAGACTGACAAGGGCAACGTGACCAAACTGCTGAACAAAATGCAGAAGGATGGGATGATTGCGCGTGAATGGACCTCGGAAGATTGCCGACGCAAGAATATCCGCCTGACGGAGGCCGGCGAAGCATGTTTGCCAGCCCTGCACAAGGCGATGGAGCGCTGGGAGGCTTCCTGCTACAGGGGGCTGAGCCCGGAAGAGATCGCCGGCTTTACACATACATGCGCCACGATCATCGCCAACATTTACAGGAACGAAGAACAGACAACCGACAATGAGAAGGAGAAGATGACAAAATGAAAACCAAGACAAAGGCCTGGGTGAACCTCGCTCTCTTCATCGCCACGCTGGCGATCAACGCTCTGGGCGCGTTCGGGTTCATCAACAACCTTTCCCAGAAGGAAATCTCGGACAAGTATCCCACGCTGATCACCCCCAGCTCCGGCACCTTCAGCATCTGGGGCGTCATCTACACCCTGCTGCTTATCTCGCTGGTCTACATGATCGTCAAAGCGAAGGATGACAGGACCGCCAGAACGATCGAAGCGGTCAGCCTGCCCTTCTGGGTAAGCAGCATCGCCAACATCCTGTGGATCGTTACATTCTCCTACGAGTGGATCGGCATCTCCACCCTGCTTATCCTCCTGCTGGTCCTCAGCCTGGCCGTATTAAACAGCAGGCTCAAGGCGCCGGAAGGCATCGGGCAGAAGGTCAACGCGCTGGCGTTCGGGCTGTACAACGGCTGGCTCATCGTTGCTACGGTGGTCAACGTCGCGGCCTTCCTGGTGCAGGTAAACTGGGATGGGTTCGGCCTGGGCGCGGACACCTGGGCGCTGATCATCCTGGTCGTCGCGCTTCTGCTGACAGCCCTCATCCAGTTACGACTGCGTAATGCCGTGCTGACGCTGCCGCTTGCCTGGGCCTACTATGGCATCTGGCAGCAGCACAAGATGGGGGGCCTCTACAACGGGCAGTACCCTGCCGTCATCGCGTCCACCCTCGTCATTGCCGGCGCCTTTGTCGTCATCGCGGTCATTGTCTTCATCCTCAACAAGCGCTGCCTGCTGCCCAGCGGCGGAAACGATTAGGAGGCAACAAATATGATCAGGCAATCGCTTTTGATCCGGCATCTGGTCACCACCGGTATCTTCCTGCTGATTGACGCCGCGTGGCTGGGGCTCATCGCCCCCAAGCTCTACAAGGCGAACATCGGCCACCTGATGGCGGAAAAACCCAACTTCCTGGCGGCCGGGGTTTTTTACCTAATCTACATCGCTGCGCTGCTGTTCTTTGTCATCGACCCGGCGCTGGTCAAGGCATCCGTCTGGCAGGCCGTGTGGACAGGCGCTTTCCTGGGCTTGGCGATGTACGCCACCTATGACCTGACCAACCTGGCCACGCTGAAGGAATGGCCGCTAAAGATCACGGCGATCGACCTGGCTTGGGGCACCTTCATCACCGCCGCGACCAGCGGCATCGTCACCCGCATCTTCCTCTAAAGAAACATAAGGAGTACTGCCGTGCATACAGCTATCCACCCACAAGCTTTCCACAGCGCGTTGCTCAAGGGCGCGCACAGGGTCGAAAAGAAGCGCGACGAACTCAACCGCATCAACGGATTCCCCGTCCCCGACCGGGACACCGGCAACAACCTGGCTTACCCGATGGCCCAGCTACGGCAGAAACTGCCCGCCGCGGGGAGCTTTGAGGAGATGCTCAACAGGCTCAGCGAAGCCTCCCTGATGGGAGCGCGGGGCAACAGCGGCGCCATCTTCTCCCAGTATTTTTCCGGCTTCCGGGAGGCCGCTTCCGGGCTGAAGGACAGCGTGAGGGAAGCCCTGCCGCTGCATGGCCTGGCCGACATGTTCAGGGAGGGCTACGCCAGCGCCTACCGCTCCATTCAGCAGCCCAGGGAGGGGACGATCCTCAGCGCGATGCGCAGCTTCGCCGATGCCTTCCACCAGCTGCTCGCCCAGGGAGGCGACCTGAAGCGTGCCGCGGAAGTGGCCCTGAGCCGGCTGCGGGGCACCGTGCAGGAGAGCATCAACATCCTGCCCCAGCAGCGCGCGCTGCACGCGCCGGACGCGGGCGCGATGGCCTTCCTGTATTTTGCCGAAGGCTTCATGCATTCACTGACGGGGGTGGCGGATGAGGAAGAGGCAGCGGATGAGGCGCTGTACGCCCAAATGCAGGTGATGGAGGAGGCAGCTCACACCGAGATGGAGTCCTCCCGCTTCCGCTATTGCACGGAAGTCATGCTGAAGCTGCGTGAAGGCGCGGACATCAACGAGGAGATGAAGGCCCGGCTGGCAGCCCTCGGAGACAGCATGGTCGTCTCCCGTGCGGGGGCGCTCGCGCGCGTCCACCTGCACACGGACGAGCCAGCCCAGGCCGTCGACCTGTTGGAGAGCCTTGGGACCCTGAGCGAGGTCAAGGCGGACGATATGCGCATGCAGCAGGCGCTCGTCAAGGCCCATCCGGGAAAAATCGCGCTGGTCATCGACTCTATCGCAGACGTGCCAGAGGAGATGACGGGCCCAGACACCTATCTTCTGCCGCTGCACCTGTTGGCGGAGGGGGTCTCCTATCAGGACAAGCGTACCATTTCCTTTGACCGGGTGAAACGCCTGTCCGGCAGGCTGAGCAGCAGCCAGATGAACCTGGAGGAGATTCGTCAGTTCCTGGACCCGATTGCGCAGAAGTACGACGAGGTGCTCATCCTGACGGTATCCGCCAAAATGTCGGGCATCCACGACCGCTATGTCGATTACATCAAAGGAAATCCAAAGGCGCGCATCCGCCTGGTCGACTCCCGGACGAACTCCGTCGCGGAAGGGCTGCTGGCGCTGCACGCCGCGAAGCGGCTGCAGGAAGGCGCGGGACTGGACGAGCTGGCAGACGAGCTAGAAAAAATCCGGGCGCGGACGAAAATCTTCGTCAGCCTGCCCAACCTCAAGGCGATGGTCGCCTCCGGGCGGCTCAACAAGCGCGTGGGTAGTGTGCTGCAGGCCGTCGGCTTCCTGCCTCTGGTCACCATCAATCATGAGGGCGAGGGCACGGTGACCGGGATGTCCTTCTCCCGAAAACGCAGCGACAGACTGCTGCTGGAGAAGCTCCAGCCCGGCCGCGTGCAAGAATACGCCGTCGTTCATGTCAACGACCCCCGTCGCGCGGAAGCTGCCGCCAAAGCCGTGCAGGAGCTGCTCGGCTTTCCCCCGCGCTATATCTGCGAGATTTCCTCCGTGGTCGCCAATTTCTCGGGCGAAACTTCCTACGCTGTGGCGTACATCGAAAACGAACTGACTGAAAGAGGCACCTGATGAATTATGTCCTGGTATACCTGATCCTGCTGGGCGGTTTCGCGCTGGTGTTCCTGATCGGGAAGAGCAAAAAGAAACACGACTTCATCGACATATTCTGGGGCCTGGGCTTCGTTATCGCCGCTGTTGTCTCCTTCCTGCTGGGCAGCAAGCCCATCAGCGGCCTGTTGATGACCCTGCTGGTCATTCTCTGGGGCGGGAGGCTCAGCTATTACCTGGGGAAGCGCAACATCGGCAAGCCGGAAGACTTCCGCTATATGGCGATGCGCGAGAAGTGGAAGAAGCGCTTCGAGCTGGTCATGTTCTTGCGGATGTACCTGCTGCAGTTCGCCCTGAATGCGATCATAGGCTTCCCCATTGTCTATGTGAACCTGCAGGACGCGAATAGCCCGAATCTGTTCACCTGGCTGGGGCTGCTGGTGTGGATCGCCGGCTTCGCCTTTGAGGTCATTGGGGACGAACAGTTGCGGCGCTTCAAGACGAAACCCGACAGCAAAGGCAAATTGATGACCACCGGCCTCTGGGCCTGGACGCGCCACCCGAATTACTTCGGCGAGGCGGTCATGTGGTGGGGCATTTTCCTCATCAGCCTGACGGGTGATTTCGGTCGCGTCTGGCTCATCTTCAGCCCGCTGCTCATCACGTACCTGCTGGTCAATGTCTCCGGTGTCCCGATGCTGGAAAAGAAGTACGAGGGCCGCAAGGACTGGGAAGCGTACACGAAAAAGACCAGCAAGTTCTTCCCCGTGCCGCCCAAAGGCTGACCAAATAAACCATGCCAAACGAAAAACGCCGACTCCCAGCTGGGACCGGCGTTTTTCCATCACAAGCTGGCTGGCATATGCCAGCCGGCTGACAGCCCTTATACCTGTCCGTCAACTTTCCGGGTGGCGAACTCGATGATGACGCCGTAGACGACGCCAGCCAGGAAGCTGACCACGTCCGTGAATCCCGACGCGCTGTAGAAGGCGAAGGAAACGATCAGGCCCAGCAGCGCGCCCCGCAGAATTAGCGTGCGCTGGTCCGCTTTTTCATGGGCCAGCCCGATCGTCATCCCCATCAGCACCCGGTTGAACCACAGCGCGAACAGGAAGCCAAACCCCGCCGTGCCGCCCGAACGGACCAGGGCCCCGGCGATGCACACGACGCCCAGTACCGCGCCGGCCAGAATGCTCACCTTCATCCGTTTTGTCTGAAACTGTTTCATTTTTTCTCACTCCTTCGGTTTTTCCACGGGAGATGATACCCGTTCGAACCATCCGGGAGGGCGCCGCCCGTCAGCACAGAGGCTCACGATTCGCCTCAATTCACTTCTGTCTGGGTTCCTCAGTTCATCTTCACGTACCAGCCAGGCTGGTATATTGCATTCGGGTTGTGCAGCCCGGCGCCTGTCTCCCGCGCCATGACGGTGTCACAGCCACAGGTACTCCATCCTTGAATGCTATGCTATAATCATGTAAGCACAAAATCAATTAGATATCATTCAGGAGGAGGAGAGACATGAGGAAAATTGATGAGCAGCAGGCAAAGGCGAAACTTGAAAAAGGCTTTGAAAAGGCCGGAAAACTTCTGAACGATAAACAGAAATTGGATGTATTCCTTGATAAATTGGAAATTTAACTGAAGATGGTTCCAGTAGTGGGCGAATCCCTCAGCATGCTTCCAGTATTGTTTTCGTTGGTGAAGAGTTTTATTGCCGGCGAATACAAAGAAATCCCCTTGGGATCAATTATCGCGGTTATCAGTGCGCTGGCCTACTTCTTGTCCCCGGTCGATTTGATACCGGATTTTTTTCCGGGGGTTGGTCTACTAGATGATGCGGCCGTTGTTGGTGCCTGCTTAATGCTTGTTGGTTCGGACATTCAGGAGTACCAGAAATGGCGTTCCCAGCGCTTGGAGAGCCCCTCACCTTTAGAGGTTCCGGGAGAAGTTCACTAGAGCCTGTTCACACTAAAATCGCATCGATGATCATGGCAAAGTAGATGAAACCACTAAACAGAGAATCGAGTTTGTCATATCTAGTGAATACCTTCCTGAATCTCTTCAGCCGAAGAATGAA
>JAAYJP010000068.1 GCA_012522875.1 Clostridiales bacterium
GATTGATTCCCCCGCCGGTCATGCGGCCTCCGGAAAATCCTGCCCTGTTCACTCTGCCTCGACTGTCCCTTTCAGGTTCATGGATGCGGCGTTTTGGCCGATTGCCCGGGCCAAAAACCATTTCTCCCTTCATCTTGCCCCTCCCGGCCTGTTCCTGTATACTTGGGCTTGTGTTTCAGATGATTAAAAAGGGGGTGTCCGAATGGTCAACGGCAAGGAGTTCACGCAGGCGCTGTCCTTAAGGGTGCTCTCCCCCACCACCAAAGCCATGTGGCCTATCGTTTCCCCGGAACTCAATCGCCCCGGGCTTGAAATGACCGGGTATTATGAGCATTTCGCCCATGAGCGGCCCCAGGTCATCGGCAACGCGGAGATGGGCTATCTGATGAACCAGAGTGAAGAGACGCTCCGGGAGAAACTGTCCCAGTTTTTTCGCTATCAGATCCCCTGCCTGATCGTATGCAGGGGTTTAAAGCCGCCCCGGGTGATGCTGGAACTGGCAAAGGAGAATAATGTGCCGGTGCTGGGCTCCGATGAGTCCACCACCCGGTTTATCCTGAACGCCATCCTGTACCTGACCCGGGTGCTGGCCCCCCACTCGACCCTCCATGGCGTGTTGGTGGATGTATATGGTGTGGGCGTGCTGCTGACGGGTGAATCAGGTGTGGGCAAGAGCGAGTCGGCCCTGGAGCTGGTCAAGCGCGGCCATCAACTGGTGGCTGATGATGTTGTGGACATCTGCCGGGTGAACGACAACCGCCTGGTGGGCGAATCCCCCGAAGCCATCCGCCACTTCATGGAAATCCGCGGCGTTGGCATCATCGACATCCGCGCCATGTACGGTATCAGCGCGGTGCTGCTGAACAAATCCATCGATATGGAGATCAACCTGGAGCCCTGGGAGGAAAAAAAGGAGTATGACCGCCTGGGCCTTGAGGAGGATTTCTCCGAAATCATGGAAGTAAAAATTCCCAAGTTGGTCATTCCCGTGCGGCCCGGGCGCAATCTGGCGATTATCATTGAAATCGCCGCCAGGAATCTGAGCCTCAAGCGCATGGGCTACTCCGCCGCCCGGGAGCTGGACAAACGCCTGAATGACATGATGCACCAGGGGGCACAGGAACTATGATCAGACGCTATGTTGGCATTGATGTGGGCGGCACCAAAATCGCCGCCGGCGTCGTGGACCCACAGGGCCGGGTCCTCTCCAAGGCGGAATCCGCCACCCTGCCGGACCGCCCATTTGCGGATGTGGTGCGGGACATGGCAGATTGCGCAAGGCGAGCTATGGAAATGGCGGAATGCTCAGAGGCGCAGATTGGGGCCATCGGCATCGGTATCCCCGGCATCGCCGAAAACGGGACAGGCGCTGTGATTTTCTGCACCAACCTGGGCTGGCACAATGTGCCCCTCAGGAAGGAGTTGAGCCAATATATCAACAAGCCCATCTATATCGACAATGACGCCACCGTGGCAGGCTATGCCGAGTCGGTTGCAGGGGTCAGCCGGGGTGCCACATCCAGCGTTTTCCTGACACTGGGAACCGGTGTTGGCGGCGGCATTGTGATAAATGGCAAGCCCTGGACCGGCGCCCACGGCGTGGCCAGCGAGCTGGGCCACCTGACCATCGTGGCGGACGGCATCCCCTGCACCTGCGGCAAGTCCGGCTGTATGGAGCGCTACTGCTCCGCGACCGCCCTTATCCGTATGGGGCGGGACGCGGCCAGGCAGTACCCGGACAGCGCCATCACAAAGATGTCAGAAGGTGACCCGGAAAA
>JAAYJP010000069.1 GCA_012522875.1 Clostridiales bacterium
CTGTCAAGCGCCTCCCAGAGAATGTTGGCATCCGCGGGGTCATTGATGTTCAGGGTAATGCCGATTTTCTCAAGCAGCCCCTTGGCACCTGTCAACACAGCAAAGGAAGGATGGTCACCAGTGCCATCACCGGGGATGATGACTTCATAGGCAAGCTTCGCACCCTCAGGGGCCGCGGTGAACATGCCGGTGGCTTCATCAAAGGTGTAGCCAGCGGCCTTTAGGAAGCCGGTGGCAGCCTGAAGGGCAGCGTCATAGCGCTCTTCAGCGTTCATCTCAGAAGTGTAGATGTCGTTGCCGTCCACATCAACGGAGAAAGCAACCTTGTAATCCGGGTCGGTCGACTGCGGGGCCGCCCAGGAGGTGTTGGAAATGGGGTAGTTGATGACAGAGGCCGCCTCGCCGTAGTAACTGTCATAGGCCATAGCGCGATAAACAGCGTATACTGTGCCAAAAGCCTTACGCAGGTTCTTGGAGGCTTCGCTTGCCGGCTCGCCGCCCACATTGACGGTGTCAGCGTTAAGGCCGATATAGCCATAGCCCAGGTTGTCAACCTTGGAGGTCGTCACAACATCCCCGGTGATTTCACCGTTGCTGTTCATCTTGGCGACGGTCTCAAAGTTGGCCTTGCTGCCACTCATTTCGCCTGCATCAACAACGCCGGACTGAATTCCGGTGGCAACTTCAGCAGTGTTGGTTTCTTTGAACTGGATGTATTTGGTCTTGGGCATTCCCTTGTAGTAGTTCTCGTTGGCTTCGAAGTACACGATACGGTTTTCGTATTTTACAAACTTGTAAGCACCCGCACCAATGGGATGTCCGGTCTTCTCAGCAACGATGGACAAATCACCAAAGGGGAAGCCAAACATGTTGTTCTCGTAGTCATACTGGGCTTCATCACCATAGTAGTGAAGCGGAGCCACGCTGATGCCCAGGATGGAGTAAACAGCAGGCGCTTCATAGCCGTTGGTCTTTACTTCAACGGTGTACTCGTCCAGTTTCTTGATGCCGGCGACATTGGGAACGCCCTCGCCGCCCATGGCCTCGTCCTTGGGGCCCCATTCGCCGATGAAGGCGTCTTTGGTCACGCCAAAGATGTCGGTACTGTTGGGAGACTCAACACTGGCATACTCAACAACATTTCCATCATATGCCGTATAAGTTTCTTCGTAATAAGTCTCGAGGGTTGGGTATTCTTCCTTACTAAGGTCGAAGGTTTTTCCGGAATTGGTGGTAAGGACTTTATCCTCCACTTTACCAAAGCCCCAAAGCGCCATACCGAGCGCGACCTTCAGACCATCAGAGGCTTGAATTTCTTCCCCGGTGTAACCTGTGTAGTCCGGAGCATAGGAAAGGTAATTGGCAAATACATAATCCACAATAGCTTTTACATCAGTTTTCCAATTGGCAGTCAGATCGCCCCAGAAGGCTTCCTGCTGTTCCTTGGTCCAGGCATCGGTTTCTGCCCATTCATGGTCGATTCCAGCAGCAAACATATCATCAGCAATCTTGGCGTACTTGTCATACACATCGCTGGTGGTTTGCGTGCGGTAATCATTCAGACCGATGATGGGATAAGAACTCAGGGACGTCGGGCCCGTATAGCTGGGGTCCAGATAAGCATAGTAGGTGAAGATCACATCATCAGCAGTCACGGGCTCGCCATCGCTGAACTTCAGGTCTTCGCGCAGTTTTGCTGTGTAGGTGGTAACATCTGCTTCCTCATCATACTCAACCTTGAGGTCAGCAGCGCCCTTATACTCATAGTCAGTGCCATTATAGGGAATGGTTTCTCCCTCGATGGCGTTGTAGACGATACCGCCCATGCGGTCCGTTGTCATCAGTGAAATCTGCGTCATATCAGCGACATCCATGTCATAGGCGGTTTCACCAAAGAAGGGGCTGAACTTCTCACTGAACTGGGCGTAGGCGACTACCAAGGGGGTTTCCGATGTCTCTGCAAACGCAGGAACAACTGAGACCACCATGCATAGCGTCAACAGCAATGAGAGCATGGATCTGGTCCTTTTCATAGAGGTCCTCCTTTTCTTTCGTGGGCTTACTATCATTAAAGGCGCACACGTTTAATGCATTTTAGCAATCAATAAACACATTGTCAAACATAAGAACCTAAAACCGTTATTTCAAAGCAACGTGGATCAACCATGCGAGGGCCGGTTGAATAGTACACAGCAACAGCAACCGCCATTCCTCTGCCACGCTGCCGTTTCCCCATAAAAGGAATCCAATCACGGCCAAGAAGATAAGAACACCTGCAATGGCGGAAATCATGCTATGGTCCTGAAGCGCTTTCCAGGAAACCTGCTTTTGGCGAATGGTCATTCTGTTCTTCCAGGTAAACAAGTGGACGGCAGCCCACAGGCATCTGCCTGAAGCATATATCAGCCCCAAATATGGAATAATGGTGAACAACGTCCTCAGCGAAGGAAAATCGAGCCTCCCCATCAGAAAAACCAGCCCAGCCTGAACAAAGGAAGCTACTGTGAGGAGAATTTTTATCCCCTGCAGACAGCCTGGATCAACAGGCGCCAAAAAATACTCACCCTCGTAACGATAACCCTGCTTGCTGTTCTCATCCTTTCTGTAAAACTGCAAGTCCTTTCTGAATCTCATGATGACCCCCAACTTGTGTTACAATACGACTATCATACATCATGCGCACAACACGGGGGAAGTAGTATGAAAAAGAGAAGCCGAGGGCAAGATAATTTGGCGGGCTTACGGGAGTTGTATCGCCATACGCGTTTTCCCGCGATGGCCTTGGCCTATGCATTAACACGGGATAAGGATAAAGCCTTTGAGCTTTCCCGAAAGGCGCATGTCAAGGAGGGTGGTTTGCCTTCCGACAAAATCAGCAGGGTTTCACTGCTGCGCAGGGTTGTCAAATACGCGCGGGCAGAAAAAGTTGTCAGCGGGGAAGCCGTACCTGATCTTCTGACAAAGTTCTCCTCCATGGATAAAACATCCATCAGCCTTTGGGTTCTGACAACTATCTGCGGCTATTCCTCCATTGATGCCAGTCAGATTATCGGCCTGAAAGCAGAATCTCTTGAAGAGCAAATACATATTATCCAGGGCAGACTGACAACGCAGGATGCCCGGCAGCTTACAAGCATCACCGAAAGCTTGTTGAATAAAAAGGAGTTATGGTCAGAAGTCGTTTTTACGATAGAACAACACCGCAGCACCGGAAAACTGGTTTTTCGTTCCTTTATGGCGGTGCTCGCAGCTACTTTGCTTTTTTTCATCTCTCGGGAAGCTATGATGCTGATCAGCATCCTCGGCCACAAACCATCCCAGCCAACCAACATTTCCACAGACAGATATGACAACCCTTTGTTTTTCAGGCATTTTCACGATGCGCCCAGCCCTGGGCAGCCGCAGATAAACCAGGCTTTGCATGACAGCCTCCGTTTTTTGGAAAACGACCAGCTGATGCGGGTTTCCTTTCGCTTTTACGACCGGGAAATAATGCGCGATACGCGCACAGACGGAAAAAATCTGGAGGACTTGTACACCGAAATCTACAATTCATCTTATGGCCGGGGCCGCGTCAACACCCTGGCCGCAAACGCAATTACCCGCTACTATGCTGACTATGAGCGGCCTTTTCAGACAAAACAGCGGACCCGGGATTTCTCCAGCTCGTACAGCAGTATCTATAACGCTGTTATACACCTGGCCCAAAACAGCGGCTTTGCTCAAACAGTCGAAGCCTACCCTGAAATATTCGCGGACAAAGACTCTTTTGAAAAATACCTGCTAAGCGATGCTTTTTTAACAGAAGCGCCCTATCTGTCCGAACTGTTGAAGGCGGAGTTCGAGGTCAACGCCTCCAAAGTAGAAACGCCTATGCTGAGGCAACAATACGAGGATGCCATCTTCACTTTTACCAACCCAGCGGGACACGATGGAAAGGTTACCGTCGCCGGTTTCTCCTTTCATTACGACGAGCTGCAAACATTTTTCGAGCTTCGTGAAAGACTCGGCAAAGCCTTGTACCAAAACAGCGTAAAGCGCTGTATCCAGTTGCTCCCGCCTGAGGCTCAGGTCAGCAGCGATATCCTGGAAGGCAACGACAGCAGCCTGCTGAGCGCTAACCTGACAAAAGAGCAAATCCTGCGAATTGCCAAGGTTGACGATCGTTTTTTCTTCCTTGGACTCGCTCCCTGGCAGGAATCACAGCCCCATAAACGCATTGAGGCTGAGCTCGCCCTGCGCAGCCATGAGGACCTTTTGCGACGGCATGATGTATATATGATTGATGATCATTATCTGCTGTATTCCATTAATTACGCAGCACCTCTCAGGCTTCCGGCTGGTTTTATTGATGATATCAGGAAAAAACTGGAATGCGAAAATACCTTGTTTGAAAAGGAATTGCAATACTACTATCAGATGCGCTACGCGCATCCACAAACAAGGACCGGCTATAGCATCCTCCGGGCCTTGGAAATCAGGGAGGATATCAGCTTCACAACACCTCTATTCAAATACTTCAGTAAAATGGCAGCGTATTAGCGCGGTTTTTTACTTTCGACTTGATGCCTTCAGCACAGGAAATGCTGCGATGTCATTGGATGATTGAGCAGTTTAGCCGGTTGCTGTGCAATCAAAGACCGCATCGTTATGCGATCGGGGCACTTGATTGCCCCGCGCTTAGTGATCCGGAACAATCTCAATCCAGTATCCGTCCGGGTCCGAGATGAAATAAATCCCCATCGCCGGATTTTCAAAGCACACCACATCCATCGCCCTGTGCTTCTCAAGTGCGGCGTCCATGTCCTTAACCTTCATGGCGAGATGGACCTCGTTATCGCCCAGGTTATAGCGTGGGCGGTCAAAATCCTTGAGCCAGGTGAGTTCGAGCATGTGGCTGGTTATGCCGTCACCCAGGTAGACAATGGTAAAGCCCTCCGCTTCCTTCCGGGAAATTTCCTCCAGGCCCAACGCAAGCGAATAGAAGTCCAGTGACTTTTCAAGGTCCACAACATTAAAATTGTTGTGGGCAAATGTGAAGTGAAGTTTTCTATCGTTTTCCATGTTTGCCTCCTGTCAGTTGTGTTTGTTGATTGTGTACGCACTGGGTGTGTTTTCCCCTGTCTCCGGCTCTTCTTCATCCATCAGTGCGGGCATTTCGCTCCCCTCCAGAGATTCCACATTACGAAGCCGCCGTGTAATAACGCGGGTTTTCCGGGTGGCTGCCTCGATGGATTCGCTGGCCTGGCGCAGGCGCATCTGCGTCTTCTCCAGGGTGTCTCCAAAGGCGGAGAACTCACTCTTTACCTGGCCTAAAAGGCGCCAAACCTCGCCTGAGTGCTTCTCAATGGCCAAGGTCCTAAACCCCATCTGAAGGCTGTTGAGCAGCGCCAAAAGCGTGGTGGGGCCCGCCACGGTAACGCGGTGAACTTGCTGGAGCCTGCTCACCAGACCCGGCACACGCAACACTTCGGCATACAGGCCTTCCACCGGCAGGTAGAGAATTGCGAAGTCCGTGGTGTCTGGCGGGGAGATGTATTTGGAAACGCGTATTGCTTCCCGCGTAATAGCCTGGCTCAAGGCACTCAGCGCTTCATCTGCCCGTTTTTTATCATCGCCTTCCTGTGCTGCCTGCAGGCGCTCATAGTCCTCCAGGGGGAACTTGGCGTCAATGGGCAGATGCACAATGGCGCCGTCTTCCCGGCCCGGCAGGCGGATGGCATACTCTACCCGCTCACTACTGCCCGGCATGACCGCAATATTGGTGTCATACTGGGCTGGTGCCAGCGCTTCTTCCAGCAACATGCCCAATTGGGTTTCTCCCCATGTGCCACGGGTTTTGATGTTGCTGAGCACCTTTTTTAGATCCCCAACACCGCTGGCCAGGGTTTGCATCTCCCCCAGCCCCTTGTGTACTGCCTCAAGGCGTTCGTTCACAAGGGAAAAGCTTTCTCCCAAGCGGCGGCTTAAGGTCTGATGCAGATTTTCGTCCACGGTCTTGCGCATTTCTTCCAGCTTTTCAGCGTTGTCCTGGCGCATCTGGGTGAGGGCTGAGAAGAGTGTATCCCGTATCTCCCCAACCTTCTGGTCATTTTGCCCGAGCCTGACATTGAGTACCTCATCCAGGTGCTTCAGCCGCCCCTCCTGGGCAGTGAGGGCGCTGTCGAGTCTTTGGTCCATCCGGTTCAGCCGGGCAGCCGAAGAAGCTTCCTGGGCGCGCAGAGCGCTCTGAAGAGCGCTCTGGTCGTAGTTGGCATTGGCGGTGAGCCTGGACTCAGTGTCCCGGATCAGGCGTTCCATATACTCGCTCAGCACACCTTCACTGCGCTGGCTGATTTTCAGGGCGATATCATTCTGCCTTTTTTGGCGAACAGCCAGGACGATCAGGATGACCAAAGTGCAGAGAAGAAACAGAAGAAAGGCGATCTGCCAGAGCAATGGGTTCTGGAGTATCTCAGGCATGGCTGATGCCCTTTCGCCAGTGCTTGTAGCATAGGCCGATATAGCGGATGGCCTGCTGGTTGTCAATGAGCACCTGCTGGCCCTTCTTGACTACATTACCCTCCGGATCAATCCTGGTGTTCATGGTGGCCTTGGCACCGCACCAGCATAGCCCGCCCGGCACCTCGTGAATCTCCTCCGCAAGGCGAAGAAGCGCGGCAGAGCCGGGAAAGAAGTTGCCCTGGAAGTCCGTCTTCAGCCCATAGCAGAAAATATCCAGTTTCTCAGCCATGTCAGCCAACTCCTGCACCTGTTCAGGCGTTAAGAACTGGGCCTCATCCACAAACACATACTCAAAGCCCGAGCAGGCGTTGCGGGCGGCCAGCCATAAAAGCTGTTCCCTGGCACTGTGGCCGTTTTCCAGCACCAACTCCGCTGGAGCCTTCAGCCCCACCCGGGAATAAACCATGTTCTCTCCTGCGCGGGTATCAATGGCCGGCTTAACCAACGCCACCCGCAGGCCTAACTGCTGGTAGTTGTAGCGCTGCATCAGAAGCTGCGCCGTCTTGCTGGATCCCATCACGCCATAATAGAAGAACAGCATTACATTTCACGCCTGCCTTCCATGGCTTTGGACAGGGTAACCTCATCCGCATACTCCAGGTCGCTCCCGACAGGCACACCATGGGCAATGCGGGTCACTCTGATGTGGTGGGGTTTCACGAGACGGGCGATGTAACTGGCTGTTGCTTCCCCCTCAATATCCGGGTTGGTGGCCAGAATCATCTCCTGCACTTCTCCATTCTCCAGGCGGTCCAGAAGCTCCCTGATGCGGATGTCTTCCGGTCCGACACCGTCCATGGGCGACAGGATGCCGTGGAGCACATGGTACAATCCGTGGTAATCATGCATGCGCTCCATGGCCGCCACGTCCCGGGGGTCCCGCACCACGCAGAGCAAATCCTGCCGGCGCCTGGTATCGGCGCACACGGGGCAAAGATTGTCCGAGGTGTAATTGCCGCAACGCTCACAGAGCCTGATAGCCTCACGCCCCAAATAGATTCCCTGGGTCAACTCCCGTACCTCATCCAAGGGCCGCGCCGCCAGGAAATAGGCCAGGCGCTGGGCACTTTTTCGCCCAATGCCGGGGAGTTTGGCCAATTCCGCTGCCATTTGCTCAATGGGTTCCGCTTGCTGGCCCATTTAAAGAAGCCCGCCCATCCCGCCAGGCGCCATGGATGCCATGGCAGCCTCCCGGGCTTCCTCGCCCTGACGCAGCGCCCCATTCACAGCGGCCTTGACCATATCTTCCAGCATCTCCACATCATCCGGATCAACGGCCTCGGGTTTAATGGACAGGCTGAGCAGTTCGCGCCTGCCGGATACTCTGCAGGTAACCATGCCACCGCCGGCTGACGCCTCATATTCCTTCGCGTCCAAGGCTTCCTGGGTTTTGGCCAGCTGCTCCTGCATCTTCTGCGCCTGTCGCATCAACTGCTGCATATTGCCGCCGCCAAAGGGATTGCCGCCTCTTGCCATATTATCCTCCAAACAGGCCTAAAGTAGCCCGATGTATTGCCCGGCTTGCCAAACCAGCCTGCGCCATTATAGCATTGAATAGCGATTTTTTGAAGTTGCATGAAAGAGCCGCTGCTTTCACAGCGGTTTGAAGGCAAAAAACCGACTGGCTTCTACCTGGCCGCCTTGCTTTCACAGTAGAGGCAGCGATACTCGTC
>JAAYJP010000070.1 GCA_012522875.1 Clostridiales bacterium
AAAAAAGCCCCGGACAGGGGCCTGTGGGTGTAACAAGATGAACTTCCTATAAAAAGGAACGCCACGGGCAGGGAGGGCCGCCCCTCTCCCGGGCCCTTCTGCCAAGCGCCGCGCCCCCGGCCTCAGCTTTCCGCTTGCTTTGCCTTGTTGGCCAGGGTTTCCGGCATGCTGATGAGCAGGGGGATGCGGAGAAGGACATCGATGCCGATGTACAGGTAAAACACGTATTGCGGCCCGAGCCTGTCCCAGATGACGCCGCCCAGAAGCGCCATGGCCGCCCCGAAGACCGACTTCACAAAGTGATTCATGCCGATCCAGCGCCCCATCTGCTCCGCGGGCACCACCTCCATTTCGATGGCGCCAGTGATGGGGCTCATGATGTAGTAAAAGCCCAGCAGCATCCCGGCGATGAGCAAAAAGGCAGGGGAGGGCGCCCACACCAGGATGAGGTTGGCGGCCCAAAAGAGCGGGATGACGAAATAAAGCACCTTTTTGCGGCCAAATTTGTCGGCCAGCATGCCGGAGGGGATGCCAAAGAGGATGCTGGTGAGCGCCGTGGCGGTGACCATTGCCCCCAGGATGTAGCCGTCCGCCCCCTTCACTTCCTGGGCGAACACCTGGGTGAAGGGCAGGATGAGGCCAAAGGGCAGCTTGTTCAGGGCGCCTATCATGAGCCATTTCCGGGCGGCGCGGTTGCCCCTTAAAATCTGGAGGCTGTCCCGCAAGGGGTGCCCCGAGGCATGATGCTTTGAAGACCATTTGATGTCTTCCAGCCTGGTCAAAACCAGGATAAACGAAAGCACCGTCATGGAAAAGGCGATGTAGAAGAGGGGTTTCAGGTTTGCCACGCTGACCCCGCCCAGCTCTGCTATGATGAGGGCTGCGATCATGGGGCTTACGATGCCCAGCAGCCCCGCGGCGAAGGTTTCACAGAGCATCATGCCCTTGGCCCTGTCCCCGCTTTGCAGGCAGTTGCCGCAGATGGTGGCGCAGCTGTGGCCGGCGCTGCTGTTGCCGATCCAGTAAATGCTCATGGCAAGCAGGCAATACACCCAGCCGGGCGCCAGGGCATACAGGAGGTAGGAGGACATCAGCAGGCCAATGCCTATCAGGTAGATCTTCTTGGGCCCGATCCTGTCGATGAGGGTGCCGGTGAGGGGGCCCAGCAGGCCCGCGGCCGCCATGGCGATGCTGTTCACCAGGCCCAGCTGTGTCTTGGTGGCGCCCAGCGCCACAATATAAATGGACAGATAGGGAAAAATCATCTGGTAGCCCAGCTTCTCCAGGGAGGTGCGGGCCACGGTCACTTTCCAGTTGTGGTTCTGCCTTTTCACGAATTGCCAGGCGTTCTTCAGCGGGGCTGTGCGTTCCATGCGGCTTCCTCTTTTCAAAGTCCCCTGCGGGTTTGTTTGCTTGGCTGCCCTGCCTTTTGCCCGGCGCCGGGTAAAAGGCATCAGCCCCGGAAATCGATGAGCCGCGCGCGCACCAAAGAGGCCAGGAGGGCATGCGCGGCGGCAAAGGGCACCAGGATGCTTCCCAGGATAATCACCCCTGCTTCATACGGCAGGGTGCTCCGCCTGTCCGGCTTGCCCGAAAAGCGGCGAAAGAAGGAGCTCCACGCGATCCCGTAGGCGTTGCCTATCATGATCATCCGGATCGCGCCGAGAATGCCCAGGGATTTGGGCAAGCCATAGGAGGCCATGACGCGGTCCCACGCGCCCCTGGCGGGCTTTCCCCGCTGGTCCGCGTAATGCTGCGCAAACAGGATGGCGGGAAGCTCCTCCGAAGGGATGCCTGAGAGGACCCCCGAGAGCAGATCCCGGATTTCCCCGCTGCTCAATCCGGCTTCCAGGGCCATCCTGGTGTGGGCATAGGAGCACACCGCGCAGCCGTTCACCTGGGTGACCGCCAGCATGATCCGCTCAGTAAACTCCTTGCCCAGTTCCTTCTTGCGCCTGGCTTTTACCATGTGCGGCAGGGAACGCATCCCATGATACACGATCCAGTAGAGTTCCTTTAAGGAATATCGCCTTCCCCCGGCTTCGCTGCCTGCCATGGCGCCGCTTCCCCCTTCCCGCTTCCGGACAATTTTCTGATTCGGCCTTTCCCTGGAACGGGCGCAGGGCACACCCGGCCTCCCCCCGGCATAGGAGGCGGGCAAAAAGGCAGAGCCAATCCTCAGGCCGGCCGGGACGCCTCCAAACCGGTGCGCGCCGGAGACGGCCCGCCACAAATTGGTAACAGCCATGATAGCACAGGCCGCCAAATCCGGCGCTGTTTTCAGGGCTCTTTTTTGATCGGGGCATGGGTACCCCTCAGGGCTGCGGGAAAAGGAAATCGACCTGCTGGCCAGGATCGTCTGCATTGCGGACTCCTTTGACGCGATGACTTCACAGC
>JAAYJP010000071.1 GCA_012522875.1 Clostridiales bacterium
CGGGTTTAGGTAGACCCACTCCTGGAAGGCGTCCACCGATGCGCCATAGGGGAGGAACTTGATGCCGTCCGCCACATGGCTGTGGAAGTATTTCTCGGTGTCCGGGCCAAAGAACCCCTCCATCCACGGATGGGCGAAGAATTCCATGGACATGGAGTGGATTTCAGCCACCTCCATGGTGTAGTCTTTGAGCATGCTGGGGAATACATCCCGCTGCAGATAGCCCTGGAAGGCATGGCCGGCTTCGTGGGTCAACACATCCACATCCCCGGAGGTACCATTGAAGTTGCTGAAGATAAAGGGTACCTTGTAATCCCGGATAAAGGTCATATAACCGCCGCCGGCCTTGCCGGGTTTGGTGGTGAGGTCCATCAGGCCCTGGCCTGTCATCACGCTGAAGAACTCATCGGTCTCAGGGGAGAGCGCCTTGTACATCGCCCTGGCTTTTTCCACCAGGTAGTCCTCTCCGCCCTGAGGCAGGGGATTGCCGGAGAGGTATTCCAGGGGCAGGTCATAGGCCTTCATCCCGGGAATGCCGATGCGCTTCGCCTGCTGGCGATAGAGCTTCTGGGCCAGAGGCACCACGCTCTCCACGATCTGCTTGCGGTAGGCCCGGGCGTCCTCCATATCCCAGTCTGTACGGCCCATACGGGCGTACGCCACCGGGATAAAGCTGTCAAAACCCAGTTTCTTTCCAATGCGGTGGCGCACCTTGACCAGTTTGTCATAGATGCTGTCCAGCTCCCCGCTGCGCTCGGCCAGCCAGCCCCAATGGGCGGTGAAAGCGCGCTGGCGCATATCCCTGTCGGTGGACTGCATGAAGGGCAGAAGCCCCGAGAGGTTGCGTTTCTCCCCTTCAAAATCGATCTGGGCGGAGGCAATGAGCTTTTGGTACTCGGTCGCCAGTTTGCTCTCTTCCACCAGATCCTCAACGATCGCCGGGGAGAAAGCTTTCATCTGAACTGCCATCTTCTCCAGCATGTGCGGGCCGTATTGTTGGACTACCGCATCTTTGTAAGGCGAGGATAGGGTGATGCGCGCCGCTTCGGCAGGAATCTCCTCAAAACGGGGCAGGTTTTCGTCCATCACATCGTTTTCGGCGGAATAGAAAGGATCCCTGGTGTTGATGGTGTGGCGGATGTGGGCAAGGGTTGCCTGCGTCTGAAGCCCTCCGCCCTCGCGGTCCAGGGTGAGCATGGCGTCCAGAAAAGCTTCCTCGTTTTTAGCCTCCTCCATTTGCTTGAGCAAATCCTTCATCCGGGAAAACTGGGCCTCAAAATCCGGGCGGCTGTAGGGCATGTCAGAGAATTTCATAGGTCATTCCTTTCGTCTTGCTTCTGCAAATCTTCTATCGCCGCGCCAAGCCGGCGCAGCGTTTCTTCCTTACCCAAAATCCCGGCAATTTCAATGGCACCGCCGGGGGTGCTGGCCTGGCCTGAGATAGCAACCCTCAGAGGCCAGAGCACTGTGCCGTTTTTCATTCCCGCTTCCTGGATGCCCGCCATCAGGGCATCATGCAGCACCTCTTCTGCCCAGGGCGAGAGGGGGCTTAGGATATCGCGCGACAGCTTGAGTGCCGGCAACAGGCTTTCCCCAGTGCTCTTCTGCTTTTTGTTCAGGTAAAGTTCCTTGTCGAAATCCGGTGTCTCAGCCAGAAAACGCACCATGTCCGGGATGCGGCCAAACACCTCGGTACGGCCCTGCATCAATTCAGAGAGCCTCCGGTAATCGATTCCCTTTCCCTTAAGCACCTGCTCGAACCATGGGGTGGCGCGGCCCAGGTAATCCTCAAAGGGCAGGCGGCGGATATATTCAGCGTTAAACCAGGTGAGCTTGTTGAGGTCAAAGATGGCGGGGGATTTGGACAGCCCGGATACGCTGAAGGCCTCCACCAGTTCCTCCATCGTGAAAAATTCCCGCTCATCTCCGGGATTCCATCCCACCAGGGCCAGGTAATTGATGAGCGCTTCGGTGAGGTAGCCTTTTTGGATAAAGTCGCTGTAATAGGCATCGCCGTCCCGTTTTGAGAGTTTGTGCTGGCTGTCCCGCATGACATTGGGCAGGTGGATATACTGAGGGATTTCCCAGCCCAGCGCTTTGTAAAGAAGGTTGTACTTGGGGGTGGAAGAGAGGTACTCCATGCCCCTGATCACATGGGAGATGCCCATCAGGTGGTCATCTATGACATTGGCGAAGTTGTAAGTGGGCATGCCGTCCGCCTTGATGAGCACCATGTCGTCCAGGGTGTTGTTGGGGGCGGCGATGTGGCCGTACACCAGGTCATCAAAGCCGCTCTCCCCGGTGGCAGGCGTGTTCTGCCTGATGACATAAGGGGTTCCGGCATCAAGCTTTGCCTGGATGTCATCCTTTGCCAGATGCAGGCAGTGCTTGTCATACTTCCAGGTCTCTCCCAGCGCTTCCGCCTGCCTGCGCCTGTGAGCCAGGTCTTCCCTGGTGCAGAAACAGTAGTAGGCATGCCCGCTTTCCACCAGTTCCCTGGCATAAGGGAGGTAGCTGTCCTTGCGCTGGGACTGGATATAGGGCGCGGCAGGGCCGCCCACATCAGGCCCCTCGTCCCAGCGGATGCCGCAATCCCTGAGGGTATTATAGATGACCTCTGTGGCGCCGGGCACCTGGCGCTCCTGGTCGGTGTCCTCGATGCGCAGGATAAAGGTGCCTCCGTGCTTCCTTGTGAACAGAAAACAGTACAGCGCCGTCCTGAGGCTTCCCATGTGCAGGAATCCCGTGGGGCTGGGCGCAAATCGTGTTCGGATCGGTTTGTTCATGGCCTGCCTTTCATCTGATGCCTGTCAGGGGCGGTAGCTGTCTTTGAGCCCGACCACCAGGTTATAAACCGGGAGGGTGGGGGTGGAGTCACGGTCCAGGCAAAAATAGCCCACCCTGAGAAACTGGAAGGTGTCGCCCACGCTTGCCGTCAGCACCACGGGCTCAGCGCAGCCATGCTTCACCTTCAGGCTGTCCGGATTGAGGCGGGCGATGAAGTCTTTCCGGCCGGCCTCCTCGTTATCGTCGTCATTCTCCGCCAGAAGCGGTTCATACAACCGGGCACGCAGGGGCACGGCTTCCGGCATACTCACCCAATGGAGGGTTCCCTTGACCTTGCGATCAGCCCCAGGGCTTCCTGAGCGGCTGTCCATATCCACCGTGCAGTTGAGCTGTGTGATGTGTCCGTCATCATCTTTAACGACCTCATCACAGCGGATGATGTAGGCGCCTTTCAGGCGCACCTCTCCGCCCGGTTTCAGGCGGAAGAATTTGCGGGGCGGGTCCTCCATGAAGTCCTCCCGCTCAATGTACAGTTCCCGGGAGAATTTCAGGCTGCGAAAACCCATTTCCGGATGATCCGGATGGTTCTCGATCTCCAGGGTGTCGGTCCTGCCTTCTTCCCAATTGGTGAGCACTACTTTGAGTGGATCCAGAACTGCCATCACCCGGGGCGACCTGGCGCCCAGATCACCCCGGACGCAGTGCTCAAGCAGCGCGAATTCCACCGTGCTGTCGGCTTTGGCCAGGCCTACCCGGCTGATGAAATCCCGGATGGCTTCAGGCGTATAGCCCCGGCGCCGCATAGCGATGAGGGTGGGCATGCGGGGATCGTCCCAGCCGGATACATAACCCTCTTCCACCAGCCTTCTCAGGTGGCGCTTGGACATGACGGTTCGGGTGATATTAAGCCTGGCAAACTCAATCTGCCGGGGTCCCACGGTTCTAAAGCCGTCCGGGTCCTCATGGGGAACGCGGAAACCGGCCTGCTCCACCACCCAGTCATACAGCGGCCGGTGATCCTCATATTCCAGAGAACAAAGGCTGTGGCTGATATGCTCAATGGCGTCTCCCAGGGGATGGGAGTAATCATACATGGGGTAGATGCACCAGGTGCTTCCGGTACGGTGATGCTCCTTGTAGAGGATCCGGTACATCACCGGGTCGCGCATATTGATGTTTGGGGAGGCCATGTCGATTTTTGCCCTTAAGACATAGCGCCCCTCAGGAAACTCCCCGGCCTTCATGCGGCGGAACAAATCCAGGCTTTCCGCCATGGGACGCTCCCGCCAGGGGGATTCCTTGCCGGGCTGAGTGAGGGTGCCGCGATATTCCCGCATCTCCTCCTGGCTTAGTTCATCCACATAAGCCAAGCCCCGGCGGATGAAATCCTCGGCGATGTCATAGCACTGCTGGTAATAGTCGCTGGCGAAGTAAAGCCCGCCGTTCCATTCAAAACCCAGCCAGCGGATGTCCTCCATAATGCCGCCCACAAACTCGCTCTCTTCCTTTTCCGGGTTTGTGTCGTCAAATCTTAAATTACACAGGCCGCCATAGTGTTCCGCCGTGCCAAAGTCGGTAACCAGCGCCTTACAGTGGCCGATGTGCAGGTAGCCGTTGGGCTCCGGCGGGAAACGCGTGCGCACCCGCCCATACTTGCCTTCTGCCAGATCCTGGTCAATGGCGTCCCAGATAAAATTTCCGCGCTCCAGGTTTTCGCTCATCCGCTTGCTCCCCTGCCTTGTATTTATATCACATTATACATAGGAAAGCTGACGGGGACAAGGAGCGTGCGCTGATTCAGGCGCCCTGGCGGCCCAGTTGTACCCCGGCGGGATGATGTGCCGGTTCCCTTCAATCTCCGGATCCCCAGCAAAGGGCACAGCCGGGGTTTGAAAACGAAAGGAGTCCTGTCAACGCTGATCCCCTGAACTGCGTTGGCCCTGGTCGCTTTGTATTGCCGGTTTGCCCCTATGGAACTGCTTATCAACTGCGCGCTGTGCAAATAACTTTAGCGCAGCACCCTGAATATCCCGCACTTCAGGTAATGCGTTTCCGGCGCGGCGACCAGCACCGGATGGTCCCTTCCCTGTCCCCGCCACTCCACCTGCTGAAGGGCTTTGCCTGCGTCATAGGCTGCCTCCAGAATCACCTGGCGGAAGCGCTCCGGCAGCATCGCCTGGGAGCAGGAGCAGGTGACAAGGATACCCCCAGGCTGGAGCATTTTCAGTGCCCGAAGGTTAATTTCCTTATACCCTTTTGCAGCACCGGGGAGGCTTGGTTTGTTCTTGGCAAAGGCGGGCGGATCCAGGATAATCAGGTCGTAGCGATTTCCAGCGTCTGACTGCGCCCTGAGGAAATCGAATGCGTTGGCCTGGACAAAGTTGGCGTTTGTGAACCCGTTGCGTTTGGCATTGTTCCGCGCGCCCGCAAGGGCATGTTCGGAAAGATCCACCCCGATTACTTCACTGGCGCCATACATCGCCGCGTGCAATGCGAATCCGCCCGTGTGGGTGCAGATATCAAGAACCATGGCACCTGGGCAGAAAGGTGCTATGGCCGCACGGTTTTCTTTCTGGTCCAGGAAGTGGCCGGTTTTCTGCCCCTGTTTCACGTTCACCATCATTTTCAGCCCGTTCTCGCTGATCTCAACCTCGTCCGGAACATCCCCCCAGAGAAGTCCTGTAGACTGCATCATGCCCTCAAGTTCCCTGATGGGCACATCATTTCTTTCCCAGACGCCACGGGGAGCGAGTTCCTCCACCAGGGCTTCCACGATATCCTTTTCAAAGCGGGCCATACCCAGGGAAAGGATCTGCAGGCTGATAACGCCGGCGAAGGTATCCGCGATGACCGCCGGCAGACCGTCGCTCTCCGCAAAGATCAGGCGGCAGCAGTCAGTGTCTGCCACCTGGCGGCGGTAGCCAATGGCCTCCCGCACCCTTTTTTTGATGAAAGCGCTATCAATTTTACCCTCATCATAATTCAACATCCGCAGTGTGATCTGGGAGTTCGGATTGTATGCCGCATGGCCAAGGAAACGTCCCCGGGCGGCCTGTACCCGCACCACATCGCCTGGAGTCACCCCGCGCTGGGCACGGTCGATGTCGCTGGAAAATATCCAGGGATGCCCGGACAAAACCCGGGCTTCCCTGGCCGGCTTAAGATAAACAGTGCCTGTCATATTTCTCCCTCATTTCTATAGAAGGGGGCGTACTTCACCGCCACCCGGATGGCTTCTGTCATGCTCAGCGGGCTGGCAATTCCCTTTCCCGCGATATCAAAGGCGGTTCCGTGGTCAACCGAGGTGCGCAGGATGGGCATCCCGGCGGTGATGGACACGGTGCGCATGAAATCCACAGTTTTTGTGGCAATGTGGCCCTGATCGTGGTATAAGCTCAGCACGCTGTTGAACTTCCCTTCCAGTGCCTGGGCGAACACACTGTCAGCACCGATCGGGCCCTCTACATGAAGCCCCTCCGCCTGAAGTGCCTTGACAGCAGGGGCTACCTCACGCGTTTCCTCATCGCCAAACAGCCCGTTTTCCCCGCAGTGGGGGTTTAGGCCCGCCACGGCCATCACGCCCTCCTTAACACCCAGCTGCCTGAGCACCACCCAGGCCCGGCGCGCGTAATCCATCACGCGCTCCCGCTTCACCAGGTCACAGGCCTGCCTTAAGGACACATGCCGGGAGAGGAAAAACACCCGCATGCCCCTGACTTCAAAGAGGGTGAGGGGATCTGGGGTCCCAGTCAGGGAGGCGAAAATCTCTGTGTGGCCGATATAGGGGATGCCGCCTGCCCTAAGGGATTCCTTGTTGACAGGCGGGGTAGCGATGGCATCCGCTTCCCCGGCCAGGGCCAGTTGAATGGCTTTTTGGATATAGGCAAAGGCCGCCTTTCCGCATTGGGCATCCACTTGCCCGGGAATGAAATCACCGGAGCCCATTTGATCAAGGGCCAGGACATTCAGGATGCCAGGCCGGTAATCCCCCTCGTCAGCTGAAGTGACCCGGTGAAGCGAAAGCGCCGGTGCGTTGGGGTAGCCAAGAGCACGCTGCAGCACTCCCACATCGCCTATCACAAGCATTCGGGCACTTTTGTGAAGGGCTTTGTCATTCAGTGCGCCCAGGACGATTTCCGGACCTACCCCGGCGGGATCACCAGATGGAATTGCGATTAAGGGCCTTGCCATTTGCTTGCCTCCCCCCTGTCATTGCACCATCATACCACGGTTTTCATCCGGATATGGTATACTGATAAAACAACTAATCCGCCGGAGGGCAACATGACCGAAACGGGGATTCCATCCCTTTCTGAATTGAAACGCATGGACCGGAATGAGCTGGAGGCGCTGGCAGAAACGCTGCGCGGCCGGATCCTGGATGCTGTATCACATAACGGAGGGCATCTGGCCAGCAATCTGGGCGTGGTGGAGCTTACCATCGCCCTGCACCGGGTGTTTGACAGCCCGTGGGATAAAATTGTTTTTGATGTGGGACACCAGTGCTATGCTCACAAGATGCTCACCGGCCGTGACAGGGGGATGGCGGGCCTGCGCTGCTACCAGGGCCTGGCCGGCTTTCCCAAGTGCGAGGAAAGCCAGCACGACGCCTATGAGACGGGGCATGCCTCCACCGCCATCTCAGCCGCCCTGGGCTTGGCCCGGGCGCGGGACCTGAAAAAAGAAAATCACCGGGTCATTGCCGTGGTAGGGGACGGGGCGCTGACCGGGGGCTTGTGCTATGAGGCGCTCAATGACGCCGGGAACCGGAAAACCCAGCTCATTGTGATCCTTAATGATAACCAGATGTCCATCTCCCCCAATGTGGGAGCTGTCAGCAACTACCTCACCTTTATGCGCTCCAGCCGTGCCTGGATGGACATCAAGAAGTCACTGACAAGCGCCCTGCCCCATGTTCCTGTGATCGGGAAGCCCCTCCTGCGTTTTTTACAGAACGTCAAGGGATCGCTTCGGAATTTCCTCATCAGGGACCGGTATTTTGACACCCTGGGATTTCAGTATCTGGGGCCGCTGGATGGGCACGATGAACGATACCTTGAAAAAGTGCTGCGCCGGGCTGGAAACCTGAAGCGTCCCGTCCTGATCCATGTGGTTACCCAGAAAGGCAGGGGCTACGCTCCGGCGGAGGAAGCGCCCTGGGCCAAGCATGGGGTCACCCCCTTTAATCCGGCGGATGACCAGCCCATACGGCATACGGCCGCCCGCTCTTTTGGCAAGGCGGCGGGAAACCTGCTGACCGAATTGGCCCTGTCTGACCCGCGCATCGTGGCAGTGACCGCCGCCATGACCAGCGCTACAGGGCTTGAGGCCTTCCAGAAATCTTATCCTGAAAGGCTTTTTGATGTGGGCATTGCCGAGCCCCATGCCATGGTACTGGCAGCAGGTTTGGCAAAGGGCGGTATGAAGCCTTTTGTGGCTATTTATGACACATTCCTCCAGCGTGCCTATGACCAGGTGGTGGTGGATATCTGCCTGCAGCGCCTGCCGGTGACCGTGCTGATGGATCGCGCCGCCCTGGGCGGTGAGGATGGGCCGACCCACCACGGGGTGTTTGGCACAAGCTACTTAAGGCATGTGCCGGAACTCACGCTCCTTTACCCCCGCAGCATTGAGGAGCTGGAAGCCATGGTCCGTTTTGCCCAGGGGCACCCGGGGCCGGTGTTTATCCGCTATCCCCGGGGGGAGAGCGCAGGGATGGGAGAACTGCCCTGCCTGGGGTTTTCCCCGGGGCGCTGGGAGCGCCTGATGCCTGGGAACAGCCTAAGCCTGGTGGCCGTCGGCCCCATGGTAAGGGAAGCCATTTTGGTGCGGGAGAAGCTTTTGGCTCAGGGAATAAAGGCCCAGGTGGTGAATGCCTCCAGCATTAAGCCGCTGGACGGAGCAATGATTAAGGAGCTGGCTAAGAGCGGCAATCCCTATGTGATCCTGGAAGAGCAGGCGCTGGCGGGCGGCCTGGGGAGCGCAGTGACTGAGTACTGCCTGATGCATGGACTTATGCAGCCGGACCTTCTCTTCGCCCTGCCGGATGCCTTTGTACCGCAGGGCAGCCATGAGGAGCTGCTGCACCATTGCGGGCTGGACGCCCAGAGCATCTATCAGCGCCTGGTGCGCCTTTGGCCGGAGCGTCATGAAACAGCGGGCTGACCAGGCACTTCTGGCCAGGGGTATGGCGGAAAGCCGGGAAAAGGCTCAGGCCCTGATTCTGTCAGGGCGCGTTTATATCAGCGAGGTAAGGGTGAACAAGGCCTCCCAGCAGGTGAGCGATGACGATGCGCTGATCCTAAGGGGGGACGATAACGCCTACGCCAGCCGGGGCGGCTACAAGCTGGAGAAGGCCATGGATGTCTTTGGTGTGGTCGCGGAAGATTTGGTCTGTATGGATGTGGGCGCAGCCACCGGTGGTTTTACGGATGTGCTTTTGCGCGCTGGCGCCCGACATGTGTATGCTGTCGATGTGGGCTATGGGCAGCTGGACTGGCGCTTAAGGCGGGACAAACGGGTCACCGCGATGGAACGCACCAACGCCAGGCTGCTCACTCCTGAGCATTTTCCGGAAAAACCGGGGTTGGCGGTGATGGATGTGTCCTTCATTTCCGTCAGGCTGATTTTGCCTGCCATATTTGCCATCCTGGGTGAAAAAGGGCGGGTGGTGAGCCTGGTAAAACCCCAGTTCGAGGCCGGCAGGGGACAAGTTGGCAAACACGGCGTGGTGCGTGAAAAAGGCACCCACATCAGGGTGCTTGAGGAAATCCGGGATTTCTGCCTGAGCCAGCGCTGGGCTGTGGTAGGCCTGAGTTTTTCACCCATCACCGGGCCTAAGGGCAATATTGAGTTTTTGGCGGACATCCGGCCCGGGGCATGGGAACAGCTGACGGACGGCGACATCACAACATTGGTAAGGGAAGCCCACCAAACGCTTGACTAAACGGCGCACAGTGCGCTTTTTTGCTTAGTCTGCCCGGTAAAGGGCGATGGTCAGCGCGCCATCCTGAACGGAACCGTCGATGCGTACGGGGTAGGGAAAGCGGTTCTGGATGATGAAGTTCTGCGTTTCCGTACCCACTGCAGCATCCGCGCCGTGAGGCAGGTAGGAGGCGCCGGAAGGGCCATGGGCCCGGCGGTGGAGGATGCCGATCTCAGGCAGCTGCAAAATCGTGTTGTACAGCGTGCTCGAAACCTGGCAGGTGCCTCCGCCATAGCCCTGTGCGATCTCCCCGGCTACAATCACGTTGGCGGGCTCATAGCCCGAGCGGCGATTGTAGGGGCCAATGTGGGCATTGAAATCGAGCTTGTCGCCAGGCTGAAGGATATACAGCCCGAACCGCTGGCAGGCCACACGCAGATTCCTGATGCGGCTCAGGTTGCTGCCATCATCCCCCAGTTTATAAAAAGAGGTGTAGGCGGCCAGGGGAATATCCCGGTCCATCCCTGCCATATGCTCTCCCATGGGCAGCAGTTCTTTCAGCTGCCTGGTATCCATGTAAGCGTACTGCCGGTGGTAAATCAGCCTGGCCCAGCCACTGGTCACATCAATCAAGGCGACCCTGGCGCCGTCATACAGTGTTACCAGCATTTTTGCACCCGCCTCAGGAGCGGCCAAAACCGGGGCTTCACCCTTGACCCATCCCAGATAGGCACAGGGAACGGCAGCATAGGCCGGTTCCAAAGCCGGATTGACAGGCCGGGCAGTGGTCTCCGCCAGCCTGCCCCGGCGTATGTAACCTTCCTGCCCTTTTTGCGTGCGTATCTTCAGCCAGTCGGGCGCCACCTCAAGGATATGGACGCGGGTGCCGGCGCTGATTAAGCCCAGGGACGGGGCATCGGTGTCAGGCGCTGTTAATAAAGCGCCGGCGTCCCGTAGCTTGGCGGTGTACTTGACCCCTGCCATATCCAGCTCCTGCCCCGCCGCCGGCTGGAGCAAGGTCACCAGGAGCAGGAGGGCTGCCAGGGCAAAGGCTGGTTTTTTCATACAGATTCCTTATAAAAGGCGACAAAGAGGGATCCGTCCTGAACATGAGCATAGATGCGCACAGGGAAGGGGTAGTCATTTCGGAACACAAAATTGAGGCCGCCGGAGGAGGCATCCACCCCGTGGGGCAGGTAGGCGATGCCATTGGCGCCGTGAGGCGCCCGGCGCAGCACTGTCAAACCCGTCAGCTGAAGCACCGCATTGTACAGCGTGCTTGAAACCTGGCAGGAACCGCCGCCATAGACATCAAAAACCATTTCTCCATCTACCAGGGCGCCGGCGGGTTTATAGCCGTTGCTGGCTCGGAAGGGGCCCACTTCGCCGTTGAAGTCAAGGGTTTGTCCTGGCGCAAGCACCTTTGACATGCGCTGGCCGCCCACAGCCAGGTTATTGATGCGGTTAAGGTTATTTTCGCTGTCGGAAATATTGTAGAAGGAGTTATAGACAGCAATGGGCACCTCCGGGGATCCATTGGATTCAACAGGAGCGACCATCTCAAGCGCATCCAGTTCCCGCGTGTCCACATAGCCATATTGGCGTTTGAAAATCAGCCTGGCCCACCCATTTGTCACATCAAGGAAGCCCAGCTGGGCGCCTGCCTGAAGGGTGATGAGCGTTTCGCTGGCGCTCTCAGGCGCCGCCTTAACATGGGTCTCCTGGCTCAGTGTGGCAAACCACAGGTTCAGGGCTGTGCCAAAACGCGGCGTGCTGGCTTTATCCAGGGCCACCGGATCCATGATGCGGTGGCGGAGGACATAGCCAATCTTTCCGGAAAGCTTGATGCCCACGAAGTTTGGCAAAACCTCCACCACTTCAATGGCGCGGCCGGGCTTGTAGTTGGCAAGCACCTTGCTCTCCAGGTCTGGGTGGCTGTACACATTGGTGGTGCTGTTGGGGAAATGGGTGGATATTTTGGCGGTATAAAGCGTCTGCACCTCCGCCCCGGCGGGGGCCGAGGCCAGCAGCATTGCAGCAAACAGCAGGGCCGCGCAGCCCGCCGCCCTAATCCTTTTTCCGAAGTTTCTCATACTGCCCGTCCTCGTTCTCGATGTAGATATATCCCAGCTGCTCCAGGAGGTTCGCACGCATCTCCCCGATATATTGCTGGCGCAGGGAACGCTGTTCCAGGGCTTCTTCCTCTGTGAGGCCTTCAGCCTTCTTCTTGCGGGCCAGAGCATTGATCCGCTCCATCTGCTCCCTTGTCATCGTGCGGCCTCCCGCCTGAACAATAGCATACCCAGGCCTGCAGGTATGGCGAGCAGCAGCAGGTAGAGCCCATAAGCCGGCAGTTTGCCCATAGGGGACCGGTCAATCATGAATTCAACTGCGATGGCTCCCGCGATAACCAGGGGCAACAGCGCAAGGGTCACGACGGGCAAAGCCTTTCCCCCCGGGTTTTTCAACGCGCGCACCGCCAGCACGATGAGGGCAGCGGAAAACAGCACGGCAGAGAGCACCTGCTGAACGCCAACAAAGCTGAAGCGCAGGTGCCCGTCAAAGCGCAGGCTCTCCATCAGCGTCTGGCTGATGCCATAGAGCAGGCAGGCCAGGAGGAACACATTGCCGGGCCGGCCTCTGTGCTTGAGGGCAAGCAGCAGGATGATGAGGAGCACCAGTGCCAGAATTGCTTCAAGCAAATAGGTGCGCAGGTAGGCTTCATAAGGATCCTGGCGAGCCAGGAAGCTGCCTGCGATCCAGGGGGTCGTCAGCGGACGGCTTATCCCAAGGATGGTGAAGCCCTCTCCCAGGCGCGCCGGTATCAGGAACGCCGTGAGGGCAGGCGCCAGCATGTCCAGGACCCGGGACGCCTTAACGCCGGCCAAGCGCGCTGATAACAGCGCTCCAAGGACGGCACCCGACAGGGCGCCGTACATGGCAAATCCGCCGGTGCGCAGGTTCAAGAAATTGGTAAAAGACAGATAGGGGCTGAAGATGGGATCGCCCGCAACATACAAAAGGCGCGACAGGAGGAGCCCCAGGGGCAGTGACAGGAAACCCGACAAAACAGCTGCCGGCATCAGACCGCGCTTGCGGGACAGTTGGTACAGGGTGCCCAGCCCCAGGAGAACTCCCGCCAGAAGGCATAAGCCATAGGCGTAGATTTCCATGCCAAGGAAGGGAAAAGCCATCGCGTCAGGATACATGGTGTTACCTCTGCCCCTGGGTGGTGGCGAAGTAGATCAGGTCGCTTTGGGTGCGTTCGTTGGAGGCGGAGCGGTTGCTCTGATAGTAACCGCCGTTGAAGACCATGGTGGCTGAGTTGCCGCCGTCCAGGTTAAACGCCTGCATGCAGCCCAGGTCAAACATGAAATTGGCAAGCTCCGTATGGGTTACGCCCTTTGATTCGGCGCTGCGGCCCTCCGCCAGCACCAGGACATAGGAGAGGGGGGCGACCTGGCCGATGGCCATGCGCGGTTCATCTCCGTGGGGGTTGTATCCGTACTTTTCGTCCAATGTCAACAGCATCCCGTCCTTGACCAGTGCCGGGCCGAAGGTGAAGGCGTTGACGATGGTGTGCCCCGCGTTCAGAAAGGCCTGTACCTCGCTCTTGTCAGAGCGGACAAAGAGGTGGAAATCCCCGTTTTCATCGGTGATCAGCAGGTCCTTGATCCGGTTGTACTTGGCGCGGACTCTTTCGCCCATGCGGTATTCAAAGCTCTTTTTATCCGGCTGATCGGCAAAATAGTTGGCGTTGATAGCGATCACGGCGTTCTGCTCCCTGGCCATGGTGGAAATCAGTTTGGTGCGCCGGGAGGTGAGGGAGCCCGCGGCAGCCGTGCGCAGCTGGCTGGGATGAGTGATGTCCACCCTGGCTAACCGCCAGACCACACCCTCCTGCTGGATGGTTTCCAGACGTACCACGATGCTGTCATCCTCATAGGAGGTGTCGGTGAATCCGGCCGGATCGGGCGCTGGTCCGGGGCTGAAATCAATGGGAAGCGCCGTGTCCTCCTGGGCAGAAGCGGAGGGGATCAGCCAGTTCATCAGCCATGCGGCCACTTCGTCATCGCCCTCTTCTTCCTGCCAGAGTTCCTCATCCAGCCGGGCAGCCTCATGGTCAAGCAGAGCCCCGGAGGGGACCCAAAAAGGCAGTGCAAGGGCCATCACCAGGGTTAGTATGATCAGCGTGTTGCGTGTTTTTGTTGACATCTCATTGGTTCCTTTCAGCAGGGCGTTTGAAGACCCAGGATTTCTGCACGCGATAGTTTATAAAGAACAGCATTGTATCAACGATGATTTTTACCAGGGTGCGCCCCATACCAAGCCAGAGGCTGAGCGCGTTGACCAGGGTGGCTGAGGCCAGCATGACCGCCATAACCAAAACCGTGTAGCGAAAGAGCGAACCCCGGCTTTTGCTTGCGCGGAAAACGAACTGTTTGTTGACCTTGTAGTTGAACATTGCCGAGCAGGCTCTGGCTATGGCGGTTGCCGCCAGCACCTGGTAGTAGCTGCGCCCCCCTGACAGAACCGGGAAAAGAGCGCCCAGCAGCCATTTGTCAAGCAGCGTGAACAGCCCCAGGTCCAGCAGGGTTGAAATCAGGCTGTTGGAGGCGAACTTGAAAAAGTTTCGGAACAGCTGCGCATAGATGCGCACCGAGTCCTGGAACGGGCGGAAGTGGGAACTTTGGTTCTCCTCCAGGTAAATGGTGCTGATGGTTACCTTGTTGAAGCCGATGTGCCAGCCGGCGCAGTAGACCAGCATGTTCATCTCATACTCAAAGCGGTCGCCCGGGACTTTGGTGATCCTTGGCATTAGTTCCCGGCTGATGCCCCGGAGGCCCGTCTGTGTGTCCGGCAGCCAGTGGCCATACAGGAGAGCAAAAAAGAATGTGGTGAGCCGGTTCCCCATGCGGCTCTTCGCCGGCACATCGCTTTGGGAAAAGTCCCGGGTGCCCAGCGCTAACTGTTCCGGATTATCCAGCATGGCCGCCCCCACCTTCAGGCAGTCATCCACAGTGTGCTGCCCGTCTGAGTCGGCGGTGATGATGCCGGGTGCGTCAGGATAAGCGGCCATGATATGATTCATCCCGTGCTTCAAGGCGTATCCCTTGCCCCGGTTGACCTCATATCCCAGAACATCACACTGGGGAAGGGCTTTGAGCGCCTCAAAAAAAGGCGCGTAGTCCGGTCCGGAGCCATCATTCACCACCACGATATGCTCAAATCCGCTCTTGACAAGAGCGCTCACATATTTTCCCAGCTTATCATCCGGGTGCAGGGACGGGATAAGAATCACCGCTTGGCTCACATCTGGCAATGCTGTTCTCCACTTCACACATGCTCACCCGGCGCTGCCCGCCGAAGCGTGGATATCATACCACTGCGGGGGCTTGATTGCAAAAGGATGACAGCTTGTTTCACGAATACTTCACAAAAGGGCATGCTGGGACAATTTTGGGCATAGTGTCCATCAAAAAACGAAGTATCGGAAAATCGGTATCCGCTTTTGGCGGGGATGCGCTATGATAGCAAACACATTGAAAGCCGTATGGAAAGGAGCGCGGATGCGGAAGTTCAGCAGTGTGGTTATCCGCCACAGAAGGGGAATACTGATTGCAGCGCTGATTGTTTGCGCCATCAGCGTATTTTTGACGCAGGCAGTGGCGGTCAACTACGACCTGGCGGGCTATCTGCCAAAAGATGCGCCCAGTACCCGGGCCCTGAACCTGGTGGCTGGCCGGACTCCCAACCTCCAGGTTTACTTGCCCGGACTTGGCATTAGTGAAGTCCGTTCGGCCAAGGAGCAACTTGCGGCCATCCCTGGCGTTGAACAGGTGCTATGGATGGATGATGCCCAATCTGGAATTATAAAGCCTTTGGAAGTTATTCCGGATTCCATCCGTGATTCCTTCTACCAGGAGGGACCCCTGTTCCAGGTGGTGGTGGCTGAGGAGGCCCAGAGCCATACGGTGCCGCTTATCCGGGAAGCCTTCCCCGGAGCGCTTATGAAAGGCCAGGCCGCTGACACCGCCCAAACGGTGAACACCACCATGTCAGAAGTGGCTTCTATTATGATCTACATCCTGCCCATCTGCCTGGGGATTCTATTCATCGCCACCAATCATTGGCTGGAGCCGGCACTTTTTCTCCTGACCATTGGCGCTGC
>JAAYJP010000072.1 GCA_012522875.1 Clostridiales bacterium
AAATAGGAGGGCGTATGGGCCGTTATGTTGTGTTTGATTTAGATGGGACCTTGCTGGATACGGTGGATGATATTGCCGCCAGCATGAACGCGGTGCTGGCACGCTTTGGCTTGCCACAGCATCCCAAAGAGGACTATCTGCGCTTTACAGGTAATGGTGCGCGCGTTCTCACCCAGAGAGCTCTGGGGGACCAGCAGGAACTGCTGGACGCCATTTATCCAGCTTATCTGGCGGAATACGCGATTCACAGCCGGGAACTGACACGGCCTTATGATGGCATTCCTGCGCTGCTTCAGAATCTTTTGGCACGGGGAGTTCAGGTAATTGTGTACAGCAACAAGGATGACAGTGACACAAAGGCGGTGGTTGGCCATTATTTCCCTGATATTCCTTTTCTTAGGGTATTGGGCAGCCGTCGGGATATGCCGCTGAAGCCGGATCCCACAGTGATGGAGGCCGTGCTTGCTGAACTGGGATTTGCGCCTCAGGATGGCTTGTATGTGGGCGATACAGTAACTGATATGCAGTGCGCCCGGAACCTGAAATTATTTGCCATAGCAGTGGGATGGGGCTTCCAGAACGAAGCAGAACTGATGGGGGAGAACCCGGACCGGTTCATTCACCACCCCGAAGAGTTGCTGGCCGTCGTCCGAGATTGGCCGCGGGATAATGCCTGAGCTTTTCGGGCTTGCGAAAATGGCTGGCCTGTCATATAATCAAACGGTGCGCGAAAAGCGCCATTCAGGAGGGAGTATTCATGGCTTACAAGATTTCTGATGACTGCATAAACTGCGCCGCCTGCGAGGCTGAGTGCCCCGAGGGCGCCATATCCCAAGGCGATGTGACATTTGTGATTGACGCTGCGCTTTGCACCGAATGCGGGGCATGTGCTGATGTGTGCCCGGTGGACGCGCCTCAGCCCCAATGATAAAATCAGCCAGTTGCGCCGAATCTGCGGCGCTTTTTTGATGCCATTTTTTTGCTGGAGTGTTAAATGGATGAGTATCTGCTTCCAGGTGAGCGCCTGTGTAAGCTGGAGCGACGGGGTTTTCGGCTGATTCAAAAACCCGGTGACGGTTGCTTCACACAGGACAGCGTGCTATTGGCGGATTTCGCCGGAGCGAAGGCCAGGCAAAAAGTGTGCGACCTGGGGGCAGGTGACGGGGCACTTGGTATGCTGCTTATGGCACGGGAACCTTCCATCACTTGCGCGATGGTAGAGATAAGGCAGGATTTGTGTGAGCGCATGCTCAGATCCGCCGCGCTCAACGGTGTGGCTGCCAGCACCAGTGTTCACTGCCTGGATTTTACGGAAGCACCAAAGGCGCTGGGCAAAGGCGGTTATGATTTGGTGGTGTCCAATCCACCCTACCATCATGTGAGCCCTGAACCCATGACGAAAAGCGAGCGTATGGCCCGGCAGCAGCTGACCTGTGATGTTCGGTCAATCGCAGGCATCGCTGCTGTTCTTTTACGCCCGCGCGGACGATTTTGCCTTTGCTTCCCGGCGGCGCGCGTGCTGGAAGGAGGTGAAGCGCTCCGGATGCATGGCATGGAACCCAAACGGCTGCGTTTTGTGGCGTCATTTCATACCAGGGCGCCGTATTTATGCCTCATGGAGGGGATCAAGGGTGCGAAGAGAGGACTGATGGTTATGAAACAACTGGTCCAGTTTGATGCGCCCGGGCAGTGGACTCGGGAGATGGGCATCATTTATGAGGGAAACGGGGAGCCGGCATGATTCTGGTGGTTGCGGAAAAGCCAAGCGTGGCCAGGGACATCGCGCGGGTGCTGGGTTGCCGGGAACGCGGCCAGGGATATCTGGCTTCAAAGCAGTACACCGTTACATGGGCACTGGGGCACCTGGTCAGCCTATGCGAACCGGATGAAATTGATCCGAAGTACAAAAAATGGCGCATGGAAGACCTGCCTATCCTGCCGGAAACGCTGCCCACCAAGGTCATTCCCAAAACCCGCTCTCAATACAGCGTTATCAGGAGCCTGATGCTGGATGCAGGCGTTTCCAGGATCGTCTGCGCCACAGACGCGGGCCGTGAGGGCGAGTTGATTTTCCGTATGATCTATGAAAAAGTGGGTTGTCTCAAGCCTGTTGGCCGGCTTTGGATCAGCTCTCTCACGGACGCGGCTATCCAGGAAGGCTTTGATGGGATAAAGCCCGGGAGTGCCTATGATGGCCTTTATCAAAGCGCTCTTTGCCGCTCCCAGGCGGATTGGTTGGTGGGCATGAATGCCAGCAGGGCCTTTACGCTCAAATATGGCGCGCTCCTCTCCGTGGGCAGGGTTCAGACGCCTACCCTGGCTCTCCTGGTCAAGCGGGCACAGGATATCAGGGACTTCGTGCCTGAGAGGTTTTGCACCGTCACGGCAGATTTTGGAGATTATCAGGGGAAGTGGTTTGATCCGAAAGTCAAGGATGATAAAGCCAACCACAGAATCGCAGACAGTAAAACGGCGGAAACCATTGCCAAATCCGTCACCCGCAAGGAAGCCCGGGTAAGCAGCGTATCGGCTACTCCCAGGAAAGAGTTGCCACCTCAGTTGTTTGACCTTACAACACTTCAGCGGGACGCCAACCGTAAACTGGGCTTTACTGCCGCGCGTACGCTGAAGACCGCCCAGGCGCTTTATGAAACGCACAAGTGTATCACCTATCCCCGAACAGACAGCCGGTATTTGCCATGGGATATGTTGTCCCAGGTGGCAAAAACGCTGGAATTGCTGCCAGAGCCTTTCCGTGCCCTGGCGGATGCCGTTCCCCGAAAAGCGGGAAAACTGGTTTGTTCAGGGCGTGTATTTGACAATGAGAAGGTCAGTGATCATCACGCGATCCTGCCCACAGCGAAAAAACCCGGTGATCGGATGACCCGGGATGAGGCGGCGCTGTATGACCTGGTGGCAAGGCGTCTGATTGCGGCTTTTTATCCGGCTTTTGAGTACGAGCAAATCCGGGTGGTTACGGAAGCAAACGGCGAAACCTTCAAATCCGCCGGCCGCGTGGTGAAGGAACTGGGCTGGCGAAAGGTGGAAGGGTCATCGAAAGAGGAAGAAGCAGGTCAACTGCCAGAACTGCAGAGGGGCGACACGCGGCGTGTGAAGTCCGCCAAGGTCAAAGAGGAAGCTACCAAACCGCCGCCAAGGCACACGGACGCCAGCCTGTTGTACCA
>JAAYJP010000073.1 GCA_012522875.1 Clostridiales bacterium
AGCCTGCGGGCTTTGGCGGGGCGGGACGGGAGTGAAGCAAAGCCCGCTTTGTTCACAAGCGGGAGTCCCTTGCAGGGTCCCGCTTTTTTGCATTGCTCCCTTGCTCCTCCTTGTTCGCCAAACCCTGAAGGCTTTGGCGGATAAGGAAACCGGCAATAAGGAATGTTTGTTTTTTACAGCAGCAATAGCAGCGGGTGCTGGAGGAAATACGTTTACCTCGCCCTTCTCCTGCCGGCGACTTCCAAAAAGCGCGCCTGGGAAGGCAGGCCGGTCAGTTTCACCTTTGGCGGGAAACTTCGGTCAAAGGCTTCAGCTGCCGCTTCGTCCATGTCAAATATCGCGTCCTCAGAAAACCTGCCCGCCCGGCCACTGAGCGCGCCGGGAGACAGTTCCAGCGCCTCAAGGGCGTCAGCGTAGCAGTTGTCATGGGAGCGGATATCAAAGCGTTCGGCTCCCTGGAATCCAAAGCGGGCATAATATGCGGGATCGCCATAGATAAGGACAGCCTGATGTCCTAATTTCCGGGCTTCTTCCAGCGTCCTTCGGATGAGCAGGCTGCCGATGCCCTTCCCCTGAAGGGCGGGCAAAACTGCCACCGGGCCAAAGGTGATGGCGGCATGGATCCGGCCATCATCCCCCAGGATCTTTGAGCGGGAGTAAACGATGCTCCCCGCCACCCGGCCGTCCTTCTCCGCCACCCAGTCCAGCGCCCCGATAAAAGCACCCGACTCCCGCAGGAGATGCAGCAGATAGTGCTCATTGCAGCCGGGGGAATGCAGGTTCCAGAATGCCTCCCGGGTCACTTCCTCCGCGGCCCGCCTGTCATCTTTCCGTTCCGGCCGGACCAGGATACCCGCGCTCACATCAGCCTCTGGGAGTTGATTACCAGCCCGAAAGCCAGGCCCAGTTTCTCCGCCGCGCGGCGGCAGAGAAGCATGCGGCTGAGGAATATCTCAAAATAATCGGAGATCGCGCTGATTTTGGTGTCGATCACCAGATGCAGAAGGATTTCTCCCTCGGTGGGGTTCACCGTGAGCTCTGACTTTTCCACCGCGTAGTTCACCCGGTCATGGATGTCCTGGGCAATGGTATCCCGGTTGCGGACCCGGCTGCGGCGCACATCGGTCTTGTCAGCAATAATCAAGGCGGCTGCCACCTCGTTCACCGGGAAAGCCGTGTTCTCGTCATGGTTGCCAATGGCGGTGATGACGATGGCAATGTCATCCGGCTCCGCCCCCATGTCTCTGAGCAGTGAGAAGGCAAGCAGCGCGCCGGAACTTTCGTGCCCTTTGCGGTTGACCACATTGCCGATGTCATGCAGGAAGGCCGCGATGGCGCCCAGTTCCGCCACGCGCTCAGAGTGGCCGGTCTCAATCAAAATGCGCCGCGCGGTTTCCGCTGCCCGGGCCACATGGGGGAAGCTGTGCTCCGTATAGCCCAGGGCCAGCAGGCTCTCGTCCGCCTTTTCAATAAAGGCCCTGACGGCGGGGTTGGCCTTCACCTGTTCAAATGTGATGGGCATGGCAGCCTCCTTTGCGTGTTTTTATCGTGTGTATTACAAGAATAGCACATCCTGAGGATCAGGCATATGGGAGAAGCGGCGCGCAAAGCTCCGGAGAGAATCGCCTGACATTGCTTTTTTATGATACAATGCCTTTCAATTGCCGGAAGCTGGTTTTCCGAAGAATAACCGGGATGGCCGGTCATGATTGTTGCCTGGAGGTATTTGCCCAATGAAACGATTGGCCCTGGCGCTGTTGTGCCTGTTGGTATTTCTGGCCGGAGCGGCCGGCGCCCGGGAGGACAGCCTGCGCCTGCGGGTGCCGGCGCCCATCACGCCCTATGCGGAGAACCGCATCGTGGTCATAAGCCCTGCTGCCGGAAGGCTAAGCCTTCGCATCACCAGCCGTGCGGTGGACTGGGTGATTGCGGAGGATCTGCCAGTTGAAGCCGGGGAAACACGGATCAGCTATGACGGGCTTTTCACTAACCGTGAGCCCATCCACAAGGGCACCTTTACCCTTTATGCAATGCTTGAAAGCGCAGGCGGCCGATGGACGGCCGAGGCCAGGGTTCAGGGCGGGAACCCTGCGGCCTACCTCCAGTATGTCCTGCCCCGGGGCGATACCCTGTATCTTGATGGCGGCACCTGGCAGGCGGACTATCACCACACCACCGGCATGAAGCCACAGGTTACCATCAGAAAGGCCGGGGAGGAGGCGCAGCCCGTCACCTGGCAGCGGAACCCGGAGGACTCCCGGGTGTTCTCCTGGGACGGTACGATGAAAAAGGGCAAGATCGCGCCCGGGGATTATATCCTCACCTTTACTGCCAATGATAAAAATTCTCCCGTCTACGAGGTCCCGCTCCGGGCGGTCAGGCAGGCGCCCCCGGAATATCCCCTGAAGCCAACCCCGGAAGGGCATTTCCTGCCTGATGCCCTGGAGGATGAAGCCGTGTGGCGGGCCATCACTGCCCCCGTAACCGTCATCAGGGGCAGGCAGATCGTTCGGGATAAAATCCTGGCAGCGCCGGATGAGAAGGCTGCCGTATTGGGGCTGGTCAGCTGCGGGACGGCGGGGCTGAATGTGCTGGCGCTGGAGGGCGATTACGCCAGGGTGGGCGCCTGGCGCCTTCAGGACGGCGGCTATGTTGAGGGATATATCCTCAGGAGCAAGCTGGAGACCCTTCTTCCCAACCAGCGCTGGGGCCTGGTGCTGGACAAAAAGGCCCAGACACTGACCGTCTACAGGGAAGGCAGGCTGGTGGGACAGACCCACACCAGCACAGGGCTGATGACTGCCCGCGCGCCCAGGCAGGAGACCCGGGCCGGGGCCTTCACCCTGGGGCAAAGGCTCCCCTATATTGAGAATCGGGGCTTCCGCTACAAATACGCGGTGCGGGTGGACGGTTATAACCTGTTGCACCAGCTGGGTTACCCTACCAGCGGGCAGATGAATTTTGACACGGAGGACGCGGTGATGGGCCAGAAGGCCTCCCATGGCTGCATCAGAATGGACCGTTTCCCGGGGGAAGGGGGAGTCAACGCCTTTTGGCTGTGGACCAACATTCCCAGCGGGACCAAGCTGCTGGTGCTGGATGATAAGACCGAACGCCACGCCCGGATGCTGGCGTTGGGCCTTGCGCCTGAGGACTGACAAAGTGATTTTACTCCCCCGGTATGATATGATAGGCTTCATTCTGCCGGGGAGGTTTTGTTTTGGACGAAATGGTTTTACAGCGCCTGGACGCGCTGCTGGCACGGGTGCAGAAGCCCGCCCGCTATGTAGGAGGCGAG
>JAAYJP010000074.1 GCA_012522875.1 Clostridiales bacterium
ATGGCAACCCGAAGCTCAAAGCGCTGGGCTGGCATGAGGAAGCCCTGGGCAAAAACGCCGTGGCCGGCGGGTTCCAGGGCCAGCGCGCCTGGACGGACTGGCTGCCCAACGCCGACTTCACCGAAGCCATCATGGCCTCCACCTTCGACTGGAATGGTGCCCGCCAGCCCACGGCTTTTGCCACTGAGAACGACACCCTAAACGGCCTGTCCATGCTGCTGGGAACGCTTGTCACCAACACGGCTCCCTGCTTCCATGACGTGCGCACCTACTGGAGCCCGGACGCTGTGGAGCGGGTAGCCGGCTGGAAGCCTGAGGGAAAGGCCGCCAACGGCTTTATCCACCTGATCAACTCCGGCGCCACTGCCCTTGACGGCACCGGCGCTGCAAAAAACGGCAAGGGCGAAGGCTGCATGAAGCCCTTCTGGGAGATGACGGAATCTGACATCAAGGCCTGCCTGGAAGCCACCGACTGGGAGCGTGCCAACTATGAGTACTTCCGGGGAGGCGGCTTTTCCAGCCACTTCAAAAACGAGGCTTCCATGCCCGTCACCCTGCTGCGGCTGAACATTGTGGAGGGTGTTGGCCCGGTGCTCCAGATCGCCGAGGGGGAGACGGTGCGCCTGCCCGATGAGGTGCATGAACTGATCATGAACCGTACTGACCGCACCTGGCCCTGCACCTGGTTTGCCCCCACCCTTACCGGCGAGGGGCCATTCCGGGATGTCTACTCCGTCATGGCCAACTGGGGCGCCAACCACGGCGTCACCGTGTACGGCCATGTGGGCGCCGACCTGCTGACCCTGGCGGCGATGCTGCGCATCCCGGTGAACATGCACAATGTACCGGTTGAGGAGGTTTACCGGCCCCATGCCTGGGCCGCTTACGGCACCCAGGACATGCAGGCCGCCGACTACAAGGCCTGTGAAACCTATGGCCCACTGTATGGCTGAGTCAAACGCATAAGGATGCTGCTACCGGGGGGGCTTGAGCAAGCCCCCTTTCCGGTTGAGGAACATAAGGGAGGACCCTATGCCCGATTTTACAGGGATGGCGCTTCAGGAGCTGCTCAGGCCGGAGGGCTTTGACTGTGCATGCGGCAGGCATCACCAGGCGGGCTTACGCCATGCCCGCATTGGAAAAGGGGCGCTGGAAGCGCTCAACGGATATCTCAGAGCGCTTCATATCACCCGGCCCTTTGTGTTCTGCGATGAGAATACCCATTTGGCCGCAGGCGCCAGGGTTGCCAAAATACTTCAGGCTTCGGGAATACCCCACACCCTCTACATCCTGCCTTCCGGCCATCCGGAACCGGATGAGATGGCCTGCGGCGGGCTGCTGATGGCCGTTGACCCCAGGTGTGACGGGGTGCTTGCGGTAGGCAGCGGGGTGATCAATGACACCGGCAAGGTGCTGGCCCATGCGCTCAGGCTCCCCCTGATGTGTGTGGCCACTGCCCCTTCCATGGACGGTTATGCCTCAGACTCATCCTCCATGGTGCGCAGAGGCGTGAAGGTTTCCCTGTATAACGCCTGCCCGCAGGCGCTCATCGCTGATACGGATATCCTGGCGAACGCCCCCATGCGCCTGCTTCAGGCCGGCCTGGGTGACATGCTGGCCAAATACTGCTCCATCTGCGAGTGGCGCATTGCCAACCTGGTGATTGGCGAATACTACTGTGAGGACATCGCCGCCCTCATGCGCCAGGCGCTAAAACGGGTGCGCGCGGCGGCGCCCAGGCTGAAGGAGAGGGACGCTGTGGCAGTGGAAGAGATCACGCAGGGCCTGGTATTGTCCGGCATCGCCATGGCCTTCGCGGGTGTTTCCCGCCCTGCCAGCGGCCTGGAGCATTATTTCTCCCACATCTGGGAGATGATGGCGCTGTCGCGGGGCCTTCCCGTGGAGCTGCACGGCATTCAGGTGGGCATCGGTACGCTGCTCACAATCAATATCTGGGGAAAGCTCAAACATCAGATACCAAGCCGTAAAACGGCCCAGGCGTTCATCGACGGCCTGGATGAAGCGGCCTGGGAGGACAGGGTGCGCCGCGTGTTTGGCCAGGCGGCGGAAACCATTCTCAAAACCGCCAGGGCTGAGGGCCGAAATGACAAGGCGGCCCACGCCAAAAGGCTGCAGGTCAGCCTTGGGGAATGGCCCCAAATCCAAAAAATCGCGCAGGAGGAACTGCCGGCTTATCAGGAAGTGCGCGGGCTGATGGAAAGCCTGCAGATGCCCCTGGCCCCCGGGGACATAGGGTTTACCCGGGAGGATACGGTGGACGCGCTCATGGGCGCACGGGAGATCCGGGACAAGTATCTGACCTCTTCCCTTCTGTGGGATCTGGGGCTTTTGTACACCAAAGCGCCTGAGTGGCTGTAGGCAACAAGCATATTACCGGGATTTCCCGGGATTGAGTTGACTTTATGCGGTTGCCTTGATAGCATAAATATGCAATGCGAATCGCGCTGAGCAGGGGGTGAGTGAGGTTCAACCAAGCCTGTTTCCTGTTGTCCGCGGCGGGATAATGAAAAAAGCCAAACCCTACCTGTTTGTCCTGCCGATCCTGGTTTTCGCGGTGGGCTTTGTTTACTACCCGTTCTTCAAGACTTTTTTGTTCAGTTTCAGCACCGTTAACGCCAAGGGTGTCATCACGGGCTTCGCGGGGCTGGACAACTTCACTTATCTGTTCTCCAGGAGGGACTTCGGAATCGCCCTGCGGAACACGCTGAAAATCACCGCCATCAATGTGCCCGTCACGGTGTTTATCACGATGGGCCTGGCGCTCCTGGCCACAAAAAAGCGGCGGCTCAGCCCCGTGTATGAAACCATGTTCACCCTGCCCATGGCAATTGCCATGTCGGCAGCGGCCATGATTTTCAAGGTTCTTCTGAACCCCACCGTGGGCTGGCTGAACTATGCCCTGGGGCTTGATATCGGCTGGTACCAGAGCCGGGAATACGCCCTGTACGGCATCCTGATGCTCACCGTCTGGATGGGCATCGGCTTTGATTTCCTGTTGTTCCTTTCCGCTTTCCGGGCAGTGCCGGATCAGCTGATGGAAGCGGGCACCATGGATGGCGCAGGGCCCCGGTCCCGTTTTTTCCGGATACAGCTGCCGCTGATTTCACCCACCATTCTTTATGTGGCGCTGACCAACATGGTGCTTGCCATGATGGTGTCGGGCCCTGTCATCATCCTGACCCAGGGCGGTCCTGCCCGGGCCACCACCACGCTCATTTTCATGATGTACAATTCCGGCTATGGCTCGGCCAACTACAGCCTGTCCGCCTGCATCAGCCTGGTGGCCTTTGCCCTCACCTTCTCCCTGGCGCTGATGGCGTTCTGGGTTGAGCGCAAACGGGTGCATTACCAATGAGCGGCATGAAGCGGCGGCAATTGTGGGGCGGCATCGCGGTGCAGGCTGCGGCCCTGGCGCTGGGGCTCGTCATCATATTCCCCATCGTGTACGGTATCCTGGGGGCTTTTAAGTCCCCTGCGGAGTTCTCTGCCTATCCGCCCACTTTCTGGCCCGAAAGCTTCGCCTATACCCGGAATTTTCGGGATGCTTTCGCCCGGGTGCCTTTTCTGCGCTTCGGCTTCAACTCCCTGGTGGTGGCGTTCATTGGCACCGTGATGAGGCTTCTGTTTGCGGTTTTAGCCGCGTTTGCCTTTGCGTTTTATGATTTCCGTTGTAAAAACGCGCTGTTCCTGGCCGTCCTGGCCACCATGATGCTCCCTGGGGATACGCTGCTTGTGACCAATTTCCTGACGGTAAGCCGGCTCAGGCTCCTTGACAGCTACCTGGGCATGGCCATTACGTCCTTTGTGGGGGCCACGCAGATGTTTATGCTGCGCCAGTCCTTTCTCACCTTTCCCCGGGAACTGAAGGACGCGGGGCAGGTGGACGGCTGCGGCGACCTACGTTTTCTGGCGACGGTTCTCCTGCCCATGTCAAAGCCTGTCCTGGTGACGCTGTTTGTGCAAAGCTTCGTAACCCTGTGGAACGCCTACCTCTGGCCCCTGCTTGTCACCAACTCCAATCATATGCGCACCATCCAGGTGGGTATCACCATGATCACCTCTTTTGAGGATACCAACTATCACCTGGTGCTGGCGGGAGTTGCCCTGTCGCTTCTCCCTTCATTCCTGCTGTTTATCCTCCTCAGGCGCAACATCCAGCGCAACATGACCGGCGGTGCCCTGGTGGGCTGACCCCAGAGATGTTTTTGCGGAAGGCGGCCCCTTCCCTGAAGACAGGATCACAAAAAAAGGAGAAACATCATGTTGAAGAGAATGCTCCCCCTGCTGCTTGTGGCAGCCATGGCCCTCACCCCTGGAGCTTATGCCCAGGAGCCAGCACAGCCTGTATCCCTTCTCTTCTGGCACTCCATGTCAGACGAGGCCGGCGTGCTGGTGGACAAATTTGTCACGCAGTTCAACGCCACCATCGGCAAGGACAGGCAAATCTCCGTGGAAGCGGTGTTCCAGGGCCAGTATTCCGATGCCACCACCAAGCTCAACAGCATCCTGACAGCGGAAGACTATGCGCAGCTGCCTGATGTGATGAACCTGGACGCCACGGGAAAGGTAGCCTATTTCAACTCCGGGCGTGCCTGGACGCTGGACGACGCGCTGGCGGCTGACCCTGGCTATGATATCAGCCAGATCCTGCCCATCACCCTGAGCAACTGGGAATTTTCGGGCGTCCGGCTGGGGATGCCCTTCGCGGCCTCCACCACCATCATGTTCTACAACAAGACGATGCTGGACGAGGCGGGGGCCATGGCGCCTGAAACCTTCCAGGACATCATATCCCTGAGCGAAAAGCTGCCGGAGAAGTCGGCCGGGGGCCTTGATGTCCTGGCCTATTCCGTGGTGCCTAACACGCCCACTCTGGCCAACTGGCTGGGGCAGCTGGGCAGCTATGTGGTGAACAACAAAAATGGCTCTGAGGCCATGGCGACGGGGCTGGAATGCCTTGAAAACGGCGCCCTTGAAACCTTTTTGACGGAATGGAAGGCCATGTATGACGCAGGCGCCCTGACCAATGCCGCCGGCACCACCGACCAGTTTGTGGCGGGGCAGCTGGCTGTCCTCACCACCTCATCCTCCAATGTCACCTCCCTGCTTGAAAAAATCGGGGGCGCTTTTGAACTGGGCGCCGGGTTCTACCCCCGGGTCAACGCGCAGGCCAGCGATGGCGCCACCGTGTCCGGCAGCTGTGTTGTGATGTTTGACAAGCAGGATGAAGCCAGAAAGGCCGCGGCCTGGGAACTGGTCAAATACCTGGCCTCCCCGGAGGTGCAGGCAGAATTCGCTGCCGCCACAGGCTATGTGCCGGTGAACACGGCGGCGCAGGAGATGGCGGAGTATAAGGCCCTGGTGGCCGGGACCCCCCAGTACGCTGTGGCTGGCGAGCAGCTCGCCATCACGCCTGCGGACATGAAGAGCGTGACTGTGGGCCCCGCCAAGGACTTCTACTATGCCATCCAGGACAATATTGCCATGATGCTGGACGAGGGTTTATCTGTGGCGGAGACAGTGGAAATGATGGCCGATGATCTGCAGGGCTTGCTGTACCAGTACGAGCAGGCGAACAAGTAAAAGGGATCCGCGCATCAGCGGGGAGCCTTTCTGCCTGGCTCCCCGCTGATGCCTGCCCCATAATAAGGAGTATCTTCATATGATTGCGCTTTCCACATCCACCAACATCTGCGCTTTTGCACCGGCAGGGAAACGCAACGGCATCCCCTGGTGCGTGGATGCCTGCGCCCGGGCCGGCTACCGGGTGCTGGATGTAAACCTTTGCGAGGCGATGAACCCGGATTCGCCGCTGTGCGGGGATGAATGGGAAGATTATGTGCGCAGGATCGCCCGGATGGGACGTGACGCGGGGGTGGTGTTCAACCAAACGCACCTGCCTTACTATGACCTGTTCCGCCCCATGGACAAGGAGAGAAAGCAAATGATGGAGGCGCTGATACGGCGCAGCATTATCGCTTCCGGGATCCTGGGCGTGCGCTGGGCGGTGACCCATCCCGGCACGGTGTATGAGGCTGGGGCAGACATGGCAGTTTCCCATGAGCGCAATCTGGCGTATTTCGCGCCCCATGTTGCCCTGGCGCGCCAGGCAGGCATCGGCATCGCCCTGGAGAATGATTTCGAGTACAAGGTACCCCCATACCAGCGGATCTTCTGTGCGGAGGTGGGGGAACTGTGTAAGCTGGTGGACGCATTTGCTGAACCGGAGCGCGTGGGTATCTGCTATGATTTTGGCCACGCCCACCTTACCGGCGGTTTCCACCGCCGGAACCTGGGCCGTATTGGCAAAAGGCTGAAAGCCACCCATGTGGCGGACAACCATGGGAAAGCGGACGAGCACCTGATGCCCTTCTACGGCACCATTGACTGGGCCCAGGCTATGGCGGGCCTTCATGACATCGGATTTACCGGGGAAATCACCTACGAAATCCAGGAGTTCGGGCGAAACCTTCCCAACGCCCTGAAGCCCCTGATGATTGAGCACTCACTGGCGATCGGCAAAGAACTCCAGAAACTATATGAGAGAGCGGAGGGGAATATCCCATGATGAAATCCAGGATGCGCCACTTTTTTGGACCTGACGGCCGTGCCTTTGTGCTGGCCATGGATCACGCAGCACTGATGCCTTCGCCGGCGCTAAAAGATCCGGGACATGTGGCCAGGGAGGCCGCGGCCGGCGGGGTGGATGCCTTTTTGGCCACCTTTGGGATTGTCAAGGCATTTTCAAAGGATTTCGGCCGTGCGGGGATCATTTTGAGAGGGGACGGGGGCGCATCAGCGCTGAAAAAACCCATGGGATGCCTGGAGGCGTTGTACAGGGCTGAGGACGCGCTGCGCCTGGGGGCGGACGCCATGCTGGTGATGGGCTATCCCGGATCCGAGAACAATGAACATACCCTGGGCTATCTGGCTCGCCTGGCGGCAGATTGCGATCGCTGGGGCCTGCCCCTGGGAGCGGAGATGCTGCCCTATGGCTTTGAAAAGCCTTTGGGGATCACACCCTGGTCGGTGGAAAATGTCGCTTTTGCCGCGCGCCAGGGGGTGGAGTTGGGAGCTGATTTCATCAAGACCGCCTTTGTGGGCGGCGAGCGTTTCCGGGAGGTGGCAGACCATTGCCCCGCCCCTGTGCTGGTCCTGGGCGGGAGCGATAACCAGGGGCTGGAGGCTCTGCTCCATGGAGTGAAAGAGGCGCTTGGCTTTGGCGCGCGGGGAGTCATCATGGGCCGCAACATTTACCGGCATGAGAACATCGCCCGGGTTTGCGCGGCGGTAGCGGCTGTGGTGCATGGGGATGCGGATGTGAAAGAAGCGTTGAAGCTGGCCGGAGGTGTCCAATGATCCCGGTGAAAGCCCTGGCAGTAACGGGCTTTGGAGAAACGGGGCTTGTTGCGCTTTTTACCCCGGCCCTGGGGCCTATGGAGGCGCTGGTGAGGGTGCGGGCGGTTGCGCTGTGCACCCTGGAACAGCGGGTGTTCAGGGGCGTGGTCAAAGTGCCGTTGCCATTTGTGGGAGGGCATGAGGTGGCGGGTGAGGTCATTGCGCTGGGCGAGGAAGCCCATATCTCAGGCTTCAAGCCTGGGGACCGGGTTGCGGTGCGCCTGCTCTACAACTGTGGCGCCTGCCCCGCCTGCCGCAGAGGGCAAAGCAACCTGTGCGACCATGCGCGCCATAAGCCGGTGCGGGAGGGGCTTTTACCCGGGCCCGGGGGCCTGATGGACCAGGTGATTGTGCCGGCCAATATGCTTTTTGGCATGTCAGACCGCCTGGGCTTTGACGAAGCCAGCCTGACGGAGCCCCTTGCCTGCTGTGTGCACAGCGTTAACCGGGCACAGATAAGCCTGGGGGAGGATGTGGTGGTCATCGGCGGCGGCGTGATGGGGCAATTTCACGTAATGCTGGCCAGGCTGCGGGGGGCCAGGGTGCTGTTAAGCGAACCCATGGAAACGCGCCGGCGGCTGGCCTGTGGGCACGGCGCGGACCGGGCCGTCGATCCCGCCGGGGGCGACCCGGTGGCCGCCATCCGGGAATGGTCGGGGGGACAGGGCGCAGGCGTGGTATTCAACACCACACCGGAAGCGGGCGCCTTTGCCCAAGCGGTGTTGATGGCGGGAAAGGGAGGCCGGGTGATCCAATACAGTTCCCTCCACCCTGATGTGCCCACGGCCATCAGCCCTCAGCATGTCCATACGAATGAGGTTACCATCACCGGTTCTGTCAGCCCCGTGGTGGAGGATTTCGCCACCGCCAACCGTCTGCTCAACCATGGTTTGATTGGCTGCCGGCACCTGATATCAGACGTATTTCCCTTCGAAGAGGGCCAAAAGGCCTTTGAAGCCGCCATCAAACCCGGCGCGATGCGGGTGATTATCACCAGCGGCTGAGGCGCCTACACCGCAAGCTTTCCCCGGAATCCCCGCGCGGCATAGTAGGACTCCGCGCCATTGTGGTAGATAAACACCCGGCCATAGCGGCGGTCGCCAAAGAGGGCACCGCCTTTATCACGCATGCCGGGAGGGGTCCAAAGCCAGCTGGAGGTGGTGGTGTCAAATTCCCCCAAAGACTGGAGGAACCGGTAGTCCTCCTCTGTGAGGAGTTCTACGCCCATATCCTCAGCCAGCCCACAGGCGCTGCCCGCCGGCCTGTTCCTTTTGCGGGATTCCAGGGCCGCCTCATCAAAGCACAGGCTGCGGCGGCCTGAAGGGCTTTGGGGTGCGCAGTCCGCAAAGGTGAGCACACCCGTCTTTTTACCAACATCCACAACATCCGGCTCCCCGCCGGTCTGCTCCATCCAGTTTAGGGACCACAGCTTTTCCGGCGTTTCCTGCAGGCGTTTTGCCACCTCATTCCAGGCGAGGCCCTTGTGCCGGGACATATTCTGCCCAAATCGGGTTTTGAGCGCATTCATCAGCGTCCCCTGCTGGCTGGCGGAGAGGGACTTTGGATCGTCTGCCACAGAAAGCACCTCCTTGTTGATGGCTGTTGAAATCATACCCGGCCTGATCACTTCATCAGCAAACCGAGTGAAATACTGGACGGAGGCGGCAGTCATTGCCCAGGCTTTTTTGAAGCGGCAATTAAGGAACAGGAGCAGGGCAGGGACCCTTTTTCACGAGAAGTTCCCCGTGCCTTTTCCAGGACCGCGGCAGGGGACGCTGTGAGATGCGCTCCGGTCGCTGCCCGGTGCTGTGTTTGCGGCGGATTTGCAGATGTGATAAACTTTGGCTGCCCAATATGAAAAAACTGTGCAGGGGGGGATTCCCATGCCCTATACCATTATCCGGCAGGACATCACAAAAATGCGCGTGGACGCCATTGTAAACGCGGCCAATACCAATTTAAGGCAGGGCGGCGGTGTGTGCGGGGCTATCTTCCAGGCCGCCGGCGCAGGCAGTCTGCGGGCCGCGTGCGAGAGGCTGGCGCCCATTGCGGTGGGCGAGGCGGTTATCACGCCAGGCTTTGGATTGCCGGCCAAATACATCATCCACACCGCGGGGCCGGTCTATGTGGATGGGCGGCAAGGCGAGGAAGCGCAGCTGAAAGCCTGCTACCAGAGCAGCCTGAGGCTGGCAGCGGAGAATGGGTATGAAAGCATAGCGTTCCCGCTGATTTCAAGCGGCATTTTCGGCTATCCCAAACGGGAGGCTTTGCAGGCAGCCACAGCGGCAATCCGGGAATTCCTTGAGGGCCACGACATGGATGTGTTCCTGGCCGTGTTTGGCAAGGCGGCCTTCGCGGCGGGCGAGGAGCTGTTGGGAAAGGTCGCCAGCTACATTGATGAGCACTATGTGTCCAGCCACAGTGTCGGGCGGCGGGCCTGGGAAGCGGCGCACAATATGGATGGTTCCATGCCGTACAGGCGCCCGTCCGCTGCTGAGCGGCACGAAATGGACAGGGAACTGACACGCAGCCCCCAAAAATCATTGGACGAAATCATCAGGCAGATGGACGAGCCCTTTTCCCAGGCACTCCTCCGGCTTATCGACCAGAAAGGCTGGAAAGACGCGGAGGTGTACAAGCGCGCCAACCTGGACCGTAAGCTGTTTTCCAAAATCAGGACCGGGAAAAATGAGTCACCCAGCAAGCGCACCGTGCTGGCGCTGGCGGTGGCGCTGGGATTGAACCCACGGGAAACAGATGACCTCCTCAGGCGGGCGGGGCATGCTTTGTCCCGCAGCCAGATATTTGATGTGATTGTTGGGTATTTCATCAGCAGTGAAAGGTATGACATCTACGAAATCAATGAGGTGCTGTTCACCTATGACCAGCCGCTGCTGGGAGGGAACTGAGAGCCGTATTTGTCGCCTGAAAAGCGACCACAGCTTCCCTGAAATGCGTTATCCTCATACAACAAAAAGGAATGAGGAGGAAAACGCATGAAAAAAGATTTGACGGAGCTGGTGTTTATCCTGGACAAGAGCGGATCCATGGGGGGGCTTGAAGGGGATACCATCGGCGGCTTCAACGCCATGCTGGAAAAACAGAAGGGCCTGGACGGGGAATGCCGCATCACCACCGTGCTTTTTGACCATGAGTACTGCCTGCTGCATGACCGCATCGACATCCAGGCGGTGCGGCCTGTGACAGAAAAGGAATACCAGGTGGGCGGCATGACGGCGCTGCTTGACGCCGTGGGGAAAACGATTGATAAAATCGGCAATGCCCAGAAAAACACCGCGGAGGACCACAGAGCGCAGAAAGTAATGGTGGTAATCATCACCGATGGGATGGAAAACGCCAGCAGGTGTTACACCCCTGAAAAGGTGAAGGCGATGATTCAGCGGCAAAAGGCCGGATACGGATGGGAGTTTATCTTCCTGGGTGCCAATATTGACGCGGTGGAAGCCGCGGGGGATATGGGCATCGGCGCCGATCGTTCCCAGAACTACCATGCGGACAGCGCGGGGGTAAAGCTCAACTTCCATGTGATGGGTGAAGCCATGCGCAGCTATCGGACGGACAGCCAGCTGCCCGCGGACTGGCAGGAGAAAATCGAGCGGGATTACCGCCATCGCGGCACGAAGCGCTGATATTGAGGAACCCCCACAAGGCTGCCGGGAATCCCGGCAGCCTTGGCTATGGGCCGTCCGGCATGCTATAATACCTTTGTGATGGAGCGAGAATAACCCGGCTGAAGAAGGGGGAACCATGAGCGCAACCACCGTTGTCTGCCCGTTTTGCAAAATGCAGTTTGAAATATCCGACGCTATCCAGCGCCAGATTGAGGATGAACTGACAAGAGCCAAGGACGAACAGTCCGAAACACTCAGGAAGGAATTTGACGCGCAGGCCGGAAAAAAAACCCGGCAGGCAGTTGAAAACGCCCTGGCGGAGGCCCGGGAGGCCGCGGAGATGGCGCTTGAACAGGAGCGCCGCAAGGCCCTTCTTGAACTGGAGAAGGCAAAGCAGGCCACGGCCTTTGAAATGGAGAAATCTAAGCAGGCCACTGAGTTTGAGGCGGAGCGCTTAAGGCGCCAGGCTCAGGCCGCCAGGGAGAGCGAAAAGGAACTGCGGGAGCAGCTGGGGGCACTGCTGGATGAGCTGGAGAAGGCCAATAAGGCCCGGGATGAAGCCCAGACTGCTGCGCGAAAAGATATGTTGGAAAAAGAGAAGGCCATCCGCCAGGAGGTGACGCAGAAAACCTCGGAGGATTTCTATATGAAGATCCGGGAGCAGGAGGAGACCATCAACAAGCTCCGGGAGCAGCTTACCACTGCCAAGCAGGTGGCCGAGCAGGGGTCCCAACAACTGCAGGGGGAAATCCTGGAGCTGGACATTGAGGAGAGCCTCAGCGGCAGTTTTCCGCTGGACAGCATCGACGAAGTGAAGAAGGGCGAGCGTGGAAGTGACATCCGCCAGGTGGTGAATGACCGGCTCCATCAGAACTGCGGCACGATCCTCTGGGAATGCAAGAACGCGAAAACATACCAAGCCGCCTGGCTTGGCAAGCTGAAGGATGAGCTGGCCCGGGAAAAAGCCCAAGCGGGCGTCATCGTGTTCAATACACCTGAGGGCGGGGAAGATTTCCAGCAGCTGGCCGACAATATCTGGATGGTCAGGCCCCGCTATGTGGTGATGCTGGCCGCTTTTCTCCGGGACGCGCTGATCCGGGTCTTTATTGCCAACCGCAATGCCCAGGGCAAGGACGTCAAAACGGAGCTTGTGTACAATTATCTGACAGGCGGGGAGTTCAGCAACCGCATCCGCTATATCATCGAATCCTACGATGAAATGGCCAAACAGCTGGATACCGAGAAGAAGCAGGCGCAAAAACGCTGGGCTGCCCAGGAGAAAATCCTGGAGAAGGTAACCAGCAGCCTCTATGGCATGAGCGGGGATCTGCAGGGCATCGCCGGCAAGGAGATTATCGCTCTGCCGGGGCATGGGATGGGGGATGAAGCAGGATGATTGCCTATTGAACGTTTCAGCAGGCCAATGAAGCCGCACAAGAACAAGACCGCCTGATTGCTATGCATCAAGCGGTTTTTTGGCGCACCCGGCGCGACTCGAACGCGCGACCTCCAGAGTCGGAGTCTGGCACTCTATCCAACTGAGCTACGGGAGCCCGTGCCTGAAAAGCAAGCCCTTCAAGGCAAAGCGGATTATAGCACTTGGGCATTGGAGTGTCAATCAAACAGGCTGGGGCCCGGCGATGTCCACCTGCTTGCCGTCCACGCTCAGCGCGAATGCGGGGCCGTCCAGCAGGGTGAAGCGGATGCCCTTTTCGTCCACCGCCGCCTCTGCCAGGCTTCCGCGCCAGCGGAAGCGGAAGCGGTAGCTTTGCCAGCTTTCAGGCAGGGTGGGGCGGAAGCGCAGGCTGTTTTCGCCGATGCGAAGCCCGGCGAAGCCATATACCAGGCCCATCCAGCATCCGCCCATATTGGCGGCGTGGATGCCATCGGCGGTGTTTTTGTGGGTGTCCATCAGGTCCAGTGCGGCGACACTCTCATAATAGGCAAGCGCCTTGGCCGTCTCGCCGATACGGGCAGCCATCATGGCATGGACACAAGGGGAAAGGGAGGAGTCGTGGGTGGTGATGGCCTCATAGTAGTGGTAGCTTTGCCGTATGGCCTCCTCCGGCTCCCCTTCTTCAAAAAGAAAGTGGCTCAGCACGGTATCGGCCTGCTTTAAAACCTGGTGGCGGTAGAGGAAGAGGGGGTGATAGTGCATCAGCAGGGGGAAGTTCTCCCGGGGGATCCGGGAGAGGTCCAGGCGTTTTTTGCCCAGGAAACTGTCATCCTGGGAACAGATCCCCAAAGCCTCATCAAAGGGCAGGAACATCCTGTCGGCAGCTTCCTGAAACTGTTCCAGCTCCTCCTGGGTGAGCCCCAGCCTCTCAGGCGCATGAAATTTTCCCTGGTCCTGGAGCGCTCTGGCCAGCTGGCACACGCCCCGGAGATGATGCTGGGCGGCCTTGTTGGTGTAGTAGTTGTTGTTGACGATACAGGTGTACTCATCCGGACCCGTCACATTGTCAATCCGGAACTGGCCGCCGGAAAAATGCCCCGCGTCCAGCCACAGCCGCGCGGTTTCAACCAGCACCTCAAGCCCATGGCCAGCCATGAAATCCAGGTCATCCGTCACCCGCCAGAAGCTTAGGAAGGCGTGGGCGATGTCGGCATTGATGTGGTATTGGGCGGAGCCGGAGGGGAAATAGCTGGAGCATTCGGTGCCGGTGATGGTGCGCCAGGCATACAGCGCCCCTTGGGGATGCCCCATTTCCCGGGCATGCGCTTTGGCGCCCGGGAGCATGCGTGCCCGGCTCATGAGCAGCGCCCTGGCGATCTCAGGGTTAGTCAGCAGGAAGAAAGGGAACATATAGACTTCCGTATCCCAGAAGTAGTGCCCCTCATAACCTTCTCCGGAGAGGCCTTTGGAGGAGATATTACCAACGCCGTCCCGCCCGGCTGACATGAGAAGGCTGTACATCGAGAAAGAGAGGCTTGTGTTGAGGACATTATCCCCGGAGATGCTGGCTTTGGCGCCTGCCATCAGGGCGTTCAGGGCCTGCTTCTGAAGGCTTGCCCAATGGGCAAAGGGCTGCTCCATCGCCAGGTTCAACAGGCGTTCCGCGTCCTGCTTGGGGGCGGGGTGGCGGCGGCTGTCAGCGAACACGCAGTATTTGGTGAGCACCACAGGCCTGCCTTGGGCCAGTTCCCCCTGGAAAGTCCAGGACACAAGGCCGCTTTCCCGCTTTGCCTCCAAACTGAAGCCTGCCGGCGCCTGGTGGCCTACCGCACTGGCCAGCGTGAGGGCGGAGCCCAGGGTGGACAGCAGCATCTCCGCGGCGCCGCCTGCAAGCGTCACCTCATCCACCCTGAGTGTCCGGCGGCCCACAGCGGCCTTGCGGGGGTCCTCAGGGTCGCTGTCCTGGCGTACTTCGCCTGACTGGGTGGAGCGGATGTGAACCGGGCCTGACCAATTGAGCGCTTCCACGGTCAAATCGATCAGGAACAGCTGGGGGATCACCAGCGACGCGAGCCGGCGAAACTGAAGCCGGGTGGCCCTGCCCCCAGGCGAAGTCCAGGTGATGTCGCGGATGTAGACCCCTGTGGCCGTATCCAGCACCTGGGAGAAGTGTTCCAGGCTGCCCGTGAAGCAGCTGAAGTCCTCCCCGGCAAGCGTCAGTTGGATGCCCTGAACATCCGGCAGGTTCACCATGCTCTGCTGGGTGGCGGCAAAGCCGTGCAGCCGCTCCTCATAATGAATCGCCGCTTCATCAAAAAATCCGTTGATGTAAGCGCCTCGGACACTGCGCAAATGCGGGGGCACTCCCTCTTCAAAGCTTCCACGCACCCCCAGATACCCATTGGCCACATGCAGAAGCGTTTCCCGGCGCGCGTATTCCGCTGGAATGAGGCTGCCGTACTCGATGCGCATCCCAGGTCCCCCTTTCTCCAAGAAAGAAGGGGCCTTTTTCAAAGCCCCTTCGCGGTCGGCATCTTTCCTATTGCAGCTGGATGTTTTTCTGGTTCACAAAGCCGCGGTAGGGCTGTCCGTTGTACTCGGTTTCGATGTAAGCGTAGTAACCGTCACGCTGGGTGGCGAGCACTGTAAAGGTGCCGCCGGGCTGGATTTCAAACACGGTGGAGGGACTGATGATGGGGTCGTCATACACCCGGACCAGGTTGACCGCTTTGGCAGGCCGGTACGCAAAGACGAGCTCACCCACATTGGTTCCCGAAGGGAGGGCGGAGTCAGGCACCCAGCCAATCCTGTAGTCACCCCCGGAGAGGCCATAACCCATGAGGATCCAGCCATTTTCGCTGCCGTACACACGGCTTTGGCCGCCGCTGACTTCCGCCCTCGGGGTCAGGTAATAGTGGGTTCCCGGGCCGGAGTAGACGGCATGGCTGCCTTGAAGGCGCAGGGTCTGGTAGGTGTCGATGGCCGGGATGGTGACGATGGTGCCCCGGTCACGGTAGGTGAAAACCACCTGAGCCGGGTTGGCTGTGCCATCGGGGCTGACCCTGACGGTGACGGAAGAGGGGGAGGTAATCACATAATTGGATGGCACCATGCTGTTGTCTGCCCGCACAGTGTTGGGGGAGGCGGAGGAAACAGAGGCGGTGGTCTGATGGAGGACCGAGCCGGTGTGATCCTGGTACACCACGGGAATGTTGACGGTTACCGGGGGTGCTGGCGGCGCATAGGTGAACTCCACCCGGCTTTGGGAGAGGCTGCCGTCCGCATTGACGGTGACGGCGATGGAACGGTAACCCTGCAGGATATAGCCCGAGGGCACCAGGCCGTCATTGGCGGTGACCGCGTTATTGCCCTGGGAGAGGGTGCGGGTTTCCGTGTAGAGGGTGTTCCCGGCAGTGTCCTTGTAGACCACCTGGATGTTGGCGGTCACCGGGCGCCGGTAGGTGAAGACCACAGTGGAAGGGCTGGCTGTACCCTGGGCGCTCACATTGACGCTGACATTGCGGGCGCTGGCCAGGACATAGCCTGAGGGCACCCGGGAATCACTGGCAGTGATGGTGTGGCTGCCCTGGGAAAGGGTCCTGCTCTCTGAGAACAGGGTCCCTCCGCCGGCATCCTGGTAGACCACCTGCACCTGGGCTGTCACGGGGCGGCGGTAAAGGAACACCACACTGGAGGGGGAGGCGTTGCCCAGGTTGTCTACATAGACGGTGACATCACGGCTGGAGGTGAGGGTATAGCCGGCTGGCACCACCGCGTCATTGGCGCTGACGGTGGTGTAGCCCATGCCCAGCGTCTGGGTGGTGCTGTAGAGGGAATTGCCAAATTCATCCCGGTAATTGACGGGGATGGTGGCATAAGCAGAAGGCCTGGGCGTTGCCGTGGGGGTGGGTTGGGCGGATTGGATGAGGACGAAGGAGACGGAATTGGGGTTGGCGACGCCGGCGGCCGATACAAACACCACGGCATCGGTGACACCGGTCAGGATGTAGCCATAGGGGACTTTGCCCGCGTCAGCCCGCACCAGATGCGTGCCAAGCCCCAGGGTCCTCAGTTCGCTGTTTACCACCTGGCCGTAGATGTCCTTGTAAAACACAGGCACTGTGGCCGATACCGGCGCGGCGGTTACCTGGGATGAGGCGGGCTCATAGAGGAAAACCACGCCGCTGGGGAACGCACGGCCGGTGGCGTCCACCGACACATAGACGTTGCGCGTGCTGGCAAGCCGGTATCCGGGCACCAGCGAATCATTGGCCGTGATGGTGTTCTGCCCGACGCTAACGCCCGCCTCGGCGGTGTATAGTGACTGCCCCGTTGCTGTCCTGTAGTAAACAGGAATGGTATACTGGCCTCCCAGGGGGATGGGGTTTGGATAGGCGGTGAAAGCGGCCAGGTTTTGATGCAGGTAGAGGAAGGAGCCGTCGGGCATCAGCAGCTGGTAAAAATCGCCGCTCAGGCCGGTGGTCTGGAACACCTGCCCCGGGTTGGCGCTGGCAGACACCGGGTAGTTGGTGCCGGGGCCGGAACGCAGGTTGCTGGAATAGCGGCTGGTCACGGTAATCTCGCCGATGACCAGGGTACCGTCAGCCGATGCGGGTATGGACAGCACCCCTGCCCAGATGACCAACGCCATCAGCAGGGCCAGGGAACGCTTGAGATTGAATTTCATTTTCAACCACCTCTCGAAAATTCTTCAGGAATAGAATTCGCTATGATTATAACCCTTTTCCCTGGCGTTCAATCAGCGTGCTATAATATGGGAAAGGGGGGAGCACATTGCGTCACTTTGACCGGGAGATGCAGGCGGTTTTGGATGGCCTGAAAGCAGGCGGCCAAAAGCCTGGGCTTTTGCTCCATGTCTGCTGCGCACCCTGTTCCAGCAGCGTCCTGGAGCGGCTTCATGGGGCTTTCCGGGTGACCGTGTTCTTTGATAACCCCAACATGGACAGCGCCTGTGAGTACGCCCGGCGTTTGGAGGAGACCCACCGCCTGGTGCAGGAAACAGGCTGGGCGGAGGCCCTTGTCCATGCGCCCTATGAGCCGGAGGTATACCGCGAGGCCATCCGCGGCCTGGAAGGGGAACCCGAGGGAGGCCTGCGCTGCCGCGCCTGCTTTGCCTTGAGGTTGCGCCGGGCAGCCCGGGAAGGAAAAGCCCGGAAACTTGGCTACTTCACCACCACCCTTACTCTAAGCCCCTTGAAAGACGCCGTTCTCCTGAACCAGTTGGGGGAGGAGGCGGCAGCGGAAGCCGGCGCCACTTTCCTGGCCAGTGATTTTAAAAAGCGCGGTGGCTATCCCCGCTCCATTGAACTAAGCCGCCTCCATCATCTCTACCGCCAGGACTACTGCGGCTGTGCCTTCTCGAAGATAGAACGGGACAGGCGCAGGGAATCATGCATAAAAGCCGCGGATAAATGACCGCAGCCTTCATACACATTGTCTTGAACCCGCCCGGCAATCATTGCCGGGTTTTTACCACCTGTTCTTCACATGTTCCAAAAACCCCGGCAATCCCTTTACCTCAAGCCGCGTGCCATCGTCCAGCACGGCATGGCCATCATAGTGCCCAAAGACCTGTTGCCGGTGGGCAGCCAGGGGACCAAGGCTTATCTGGCTCGCATGGTCAACGAGCGGGGTGAAGGTGAGGGCAAGGCGGTCAGCGTCATCCTCTACCTGCCAGGGCTTCATAGCGTTCTTTGAGCCGTTTTCGGGGGCCTTCGTGGCCACCTGGGAGAGCTTGCTGGCGATGCCGCCGTACAGGAGCATGTTTTCAGTGGCCCGGCTGGTGTCGCCGAAACCGTGGCCGAAGTTGATTCCGAACGCCTTGCCGGCGATGATGCCGGAGGCGCTGCCCCAGTACCAGCCCGCCCTATGGGGCCACACACCACGGCCCCAGTTGAACGTTCCAAAAGAGGCTGCAGGGGAAAAGAGATATTCCCGGTCCTGCCAGATGACCCGGCCTTCGGCAGGGAGGCAATTCACCTTGCGGTTGTAGAAAAACCGGCCAGGCTTGTTTTCAAAAGGGGTGACGATCACCATACTGTCCTGGCGGGGATCTTCCAGGACGATGTCAAACAGCAGCGGACGATTCGGGCCGCCAAAATCGTACATATGCCCGTAGAGCTGGCGCTGGCTGCCTTCCGCGCGGAAAGTGAACTCATAGTCCTTCCCCACCGCCCGGGCAACCCCCTGCTGGGACGAGGCGGGGAGGTTCCGCCTGCCAAGGGGCATCCAGCTCATCCGGGACACATTGCGCTGGGACAGCGTTTCAAAGTCGATGAAGCTCAGGCTGTCCAGCCCCATGCAGCCGCCATCGGCCACTGTGAGGGCTATGGCACAGTGCGGATTCATCACCAGATAGCAGTCCCATTCCTTGATGCGGTGGCGGGGCGCTTTTATGCGCTTTCGGTCATATTCCTTGATAGGCGCCAGGGCATAGCCCGTTTCGCTGAGCAGGCCGTCAGCGCGGTGCAGGGGCCCCTGGGCCAGCATACGGTTTTGCATCTCA
>JAAYJP010000075.1 GCA_012522875.1 Clostridiales bacterium
GCCCATCATCATGGAACTGAGCAAATCCGGCTGCGCCTGGCCAAAGGTGAAGATGTCCAGCCTGCCCGCCAGGCCCACCATGCCGTATTCGCTCAGGTCAAAGGGCAAAAAGCCGATCTGGTCAATGAGCAGGTAGATGAGCGCCTGCATATTGAAGGCGAACACCATGCCCACCATCACCGCGGCGGTCCGGGTCTGGAAAAGGGCGGTGGCCAGGGTCAAAAGGGCGAAGAGGGCCAGGTCGGCTGAGAGGTGCAGGCCAAAGAAAGCGGCCAGCTGCGGCACATCGATCCTGGGGGTATTCCCAAAAAGCAGGGTCACCACCACGCTGCCCAGGATGACCACCCCATAGAAGAGGGCACCCGCCGCAAGGGCTGCCGCCTGCTTGCCCACCAGCCACTTTTCCCTGGCGCCGGGGAGGGCGAGCAGGTTCTTGAAGTAGCCGCTCTGGTGATCCCTGGAGATATAGCCCGCGGCGAACACCACCAGGAAGAGGTGCATGAAGCTGGGCGCGCCCATGAAGAAGCTGGCGAAGCGGCTGACGTTGAAGAGCTTGCGCGCCTCTGCGACCATCTGCCCGCCGGATAAACCCGCCAGGCCGCCCGCTTCCCGGGCGAATTCGTCGGCCAGAAACCAGCTGGCGGTGGCCATGATGGCCATGATGCCAAGCGCCCACAGGCAGGCCAGATAGAAGCCGCGGGTTTTGAACAGCCGCCTGAAATCCATACGCAGGGTGTTGATCATGCTTCGCCACCTCCTGTCAAGCCCATGAAGTAGTCCTCCAGGGAATGCTGGCGCACATGGAACTGGCTGACATAGATGCGCTGGTCAAACAGCCAGCGGCTGACCGCTTCCCAGGCCTCCACCCTGTCCCCGATGGCAAGCTTCCGGGGGGAGAGCAAGCGGATGTCCTGAAGCTTCAGGCCCTCCTTAAGCGCGTCAGCCACCGCCTGGGCATCCGGCGCCGTGATTTCAATGCCGGAGGTGTTGCGATGCTCCAGTTCATCCCGGGTGAACTCCGTGACCAGAAGGCCGTCCTTGATGATGCCGTAGGTGGTGGCGAACTTGGCCAGCTCATCCAGGATATGGCTGGAGATGAGGATGGTGACGCCCCGTTCCCGGTTGAGCTTCACCAGCAGGCCCCGCATGTCCTTGATGCCCTGGGGGTCCATGCCGTTGATGGGTTCGTCCAGGATGAGAAGCTCCGGCTCGTTCACCAGCGCCAGGGCAATGCCAAGGCGCTGCTTCATGCCAAGGGAGAACTGCTTTGCCTTTTTGCTGCCCGTGCCGTCCAGCTCCACGATTTTCAGCAGGCTTTCAGCGTAGCCCTTCCTGTCCCTGCCGGCCGCCTGGCACATGAAGCGCACATTGTCCTTCGCGCTGTAGTCCGGGTAGAAGCCGGGGCTTTCCACCAGGGCGCCCAGGGCGATGCCGGGGCTGCCGTAGGCCATGGGCCTGCCCTTCATGAGGACGTGGCCGGATGTGGGGCGGATCTGGCTGTTGATGAGTTTGAGCAGCGTGGTCTTCCCCGCGCCGTTTCGCCCGATCAGGCCATAAATATCGCCCTGGGAGATGTGCACATCGGCGTCCTTCAGGGCGTATTTCCCGC
>JAAYJP010000005.1 GCA_012522875.1 Clostridiales bacterium
GTCAGCAAAAACGAAAATATCAGGAACCACACCGTGGCGTTGCCAAAAGAAGACAGGAGGACATCGCCGGTCTTCACCCCCGGCAGGACGCCCAGGGCGAAGATCACCAGGGCGCTGGGCCAGCCGATGTCCACAAACAGCCACAGCATGACCGCCCCCAAAAACAGCCCCAGGACCCGCTGGCCGGAAGCCCCAAGCCCCGGGATGAGGGGCAGAAGGTCCGCCCCGAAAAGCAAAATGAGCGAAACGCCCACGATGATCCAATTCCATACGCCTTTGCGCTTTTCCATCCGCCCCGCCTCCTCCTGTGTACCAAGGCTTACAGTACCATAACGCAGCCTCCGGATTCAACGCCCGGGCCCTGTGCGCGTAAAAAGCCCGCGGGGCCAAAGGAGGCCGGGCGCGGGCTCTGGGGGCCTGGGTGCTTTTTTTTGGCGCTACTCCTCCCACCGCCTGGCCAGGTCATTGATCTGGCGGGCCAGTTTGTCCTTGAGCCTGTTGGAGAAGCCCTCGCTGTGGGCCGCCAGCAGCGCCAGGCGCTCCATGGCGTGGCTCAGCGCGGCGTCGGCCTTGACCTGCTTCTTCTTCTGCTTGCCCTTGCCCTTGGCCAGGGCGGGCGAGCCAGTTTCCAGCTGTTCGTTCCCGGACAGCGACCAGACATCCCCGGAATAGGGAACATAAGTGGCATAGCCCTTTTGTTCAAGGAGTTCCTTGAACAGGACGGCCACGTCCTCATCCCCGTGGGTGATGAAGACCCGTGCGGGCCTGGGGCTGATGGCCTCAAGCCACCTGATCAGGCCTGCCTGGTCCGCGTGTCCGCTGATGGCTTTGAGCATCCTGATCTCAGCGGCTACCTGGATGGTCTCACCAAAGAGCTTCACCCGTTTTTCGCCGTCATAGAGCATACGGCCCAGGGTGCCCACAGCCTGATAGCCCACAAAAAGCACCGTGGCCTCCCTGCGCCAGAGGTTGTGCTTGAGGTGGTGGCGGATGCGCCCGGCCTCGGCCATGCCGGAAGCGGAGATGATCACGCAGGGGCGGGGCTCAAAGTTGATCTGTTTGCTCTCCTCAGCCGTCTCACAGATCCTCAGGTCCTCAAAGGTGATGGGATTGGCGCCCCGGGCAAGCAGGTCCCGCATCTCCTGGTCAAATTCGTTGATATTGGCCTGGGTGAAGATATGGGTTGCCTTGATGGCCAGCGGGCTGTCCAGATAGACCGGGAAACCATCATGCCCCTTCACCATCCCCTTTTCCTTGATTTCCCTGATAAAATAGAGGATCTCCTGGGTGCGGCCAACGGCGAAACTGGGGATGACCACATTGCCGCCGCGGTTGAAGGTGAGCTGCAGGGCGTCCGCCAGGTCGGCCAGGTAATCGGGCCGGGGGCCGTGGAGGCGGTCACCGTAGGTGGATTCCATCACCACATAGTCCGCCCGGCTCAGGTAGTGGGGATCATTGATGATGGGCTGGTTTGTGTTTCCGATATCGCCGGAGAACACGATGGTTTTGCTGACGCCGTCTTCCGTGAGTTGAAGGGTTGCCGAGGCGGAGCCCAGAAGGTGCCCCGCATCGGTAAAGGTGAGGCGGACCCCCGGGAGGATTTCCCGGGTTTCCGTGACCGGCAGGGTTTCAAACTGGTCCAGGGCCAGCTGGGCGTCCGCCTGGGTGTACAGCGGCACATATTCCTCCCCGCCGGAGCGTTTTGCCTTGCGGTTTTGCCACTCGGCCTCCATCTCCTGGATGTGGGCGGAGTCCCTGAGCATGATGTCGCACAGCGCCAGGGTGGCGGGGGTGGCGTGGATGGGTCCCCTGAACCCGCGGCTGGCCAGCGCCGGGAGCATGCCGGAGTGGTCAATGTGGGCGTGGGTCAGGACCACCGCGTCAACCACCGCAGGGCTGATGGGCAGGGGCTGGTTGATGTAGGTGTCCTTTCCCTGTTCCATGCCGCAGTCCACCAGGATGTTTTTGCCGTTTGCCCGGAGCAAATAGAGGCTGCCGGTCACCTCCCGGGAAGCGCCGATAAAATGCAGGTTCATGTCTCCTCCGTTCTGTCCGGCTACAGGAGGGCTTCCTCCCGCTTCCGGGCCTTGATATCATGATTGGCGTACAGGTGGTAGAGGCGGTAATACAGCCCGCCCCTGTCCATCAGTTCCTCATGGCTGCCATGCTCTTCCAGCCCCTGGTCGGTGAGCACCCAGATGACATCGGCGTTTCTGATGGTGGTGAGCCGGTGGGCAATGGTGAGGGTGGTGCGGCCCCGGGCAAGCTCCTCCAGGGAGCGCTGCACCAGCAGCTCCGATTCGTTGTCCAGGGCGCTGGTGGCCTCATCCAGCAGCAGGATGGGCGGATCTTTCAGGAACACCCGGGCGATGGAGATGCGCTGCTTCTGCCCCCCGGAGAGCTTGACCCCCCGCTCGCCCACATGCGTATCATACCCATGGGGAAGCGCCTCGATGAAGCCATGGGCGCCCGCCTTTTTGGCGGCCGCGATCACCTCTTCCCGTAAAGCCTGAGGCTTGCCGTAAACGATGTTGTCATAGATGGTGCCGGAAAAAAGATAAACCTCCTGCTGCACGGTGCCGATGGCGCCCCGCAGGCTCCTGAGCGTCAGGCTCCGCACATCCTGCCCGTCCACCAGGATGCGGCCTTCGGCCACATCATAAAACCGGGGGATCAGGTTGCACAGCGTGGTTTTACCGGAGCCGCTGGGGCCCACCAGCGCCACGTTCTGGCCAGCGGGCACCTTGAGGTTTACCTCGTTTAGCACAAAGGCGCCGCCCTCTTCATACTGGAAGCTGATGTTGTCCAGGGTAATCTCGCCCTTGACATCTTTCAGCGGCACAGCCCCCGGCAGATCCCGGATCTCCATGGGGGCGTCCATGATCTCGGCGAAGCGCTCTATGCCGGTGACGCCGCGCTGGAACTGCTCCATGAAGTCCACCAGGCGGCTGACAGTGGCAAGGAGCATATTGATGTACAGCAGATAGGAGGCGAACTGGCCGGCCGTGAGCCTTCCCCGGGACAGGTAGAATGCGCCCAGCACCACCACCAGCAGGTTCATCAGCCCGCTGAGCAGCCTGGTGGTGGAATGGAAGCCGGCCATCACATGGTATTGCCGCTTTTTGAGGTTCAGGAAAGTGCGGTTGCCCTGCTCGAATTTTTCGCCTTCCAGTTCCTCATTGGCAAAGGACTGCACCACCCGCATGCCCAGCAGGCTGTCCTCCATCCGGGCGTTGATTTCGCCCACCTGGTGGCGGGCGGCCCTGAAGGTGGCGCGCATTTTCCGGTTAAACAGGAAGATGGACACGAACATCACCGGCAGCATCAGGAAGATGATCAGGGTCAGCTCCAGGTTCATGGCGCTCAGGAGAACAAAGGAGGCCACCAGGTTGACGCCGCCGATGAGGAACTCCTCCGGGCAGTGGTGGGCGAACTCCGTCACCTCAAAGAGGTCGTGGGTGATGCGGGCCATGATCTGGCCCACCTTGGTGTTGCTGTAGTACGAGAAAGAAAGCTGGCTCAAGTGGCCAAAGAGGTCTGAACGCATATCCTTTTCCATCATGGCGCCCATGATGTGCCCGCGGGACTGCATATAATAGCGGCAGCCGGCATCCATCAGCTGAAGCGCCAGAAAGAACCCGCCCATCCGCAGGATGAACCCCAGGGTGAGGCTGGTGATATCGGAGATGGCCCGGTCGGTGACCTGCTGGACGATCAAGGGGAAAATCAACCCCGAGGCCGTGGTGAGCGCGGCGCAGACGAGGCTGGTCACCAGGATGCGCCGGTAGGGGCGGTAGTAGGGGATGAAGCGGCGAATCAGCCCGGCAGACCGGGAGGTTTTGGACATGGGGGGCAATACTCCTTTGTTCAGGGTTCCTGCAGGGCAAAACTGCTGGCGGCGTCATCCGAAAGGGGGAGCGTAACGATGAAGGCCGCCTTGTCCGTCTGCAGGGCCAGGTAGCGGGCCCCTTCGCTTTCAGCCGCCGTGATGGCGTAGCCAAACAGCGCCCGCTCGGAGGCCGAAAACCGCAGGCCGCCTGGCAGGAGGCTGCTGGCCGCGCTCTTTGGCCGCACTCCCTCAACCAGGGCTGTCTGGCTTTGCACCAGGATGCGCAGGGCGGTATAGCCATGATGGGTGAAGCTGGTGACTTCGCCCGTGACGGGCCCGTCCGGCAGCGGGAACGCCGCGCCAAAAGCCTGCGCCAGCGCCCGGGGGTCCTGGGAGGCGAAGGGCGCTGCCCGGCTGATGGGCGCTTCCTGCTCCCTGACCAAAAAGGCGTCCGTGCGCTTGGTGTCCTCATCTTCCTGCATCACGGCAAACACATAAAATACGGCCATCACAAGCAGCGCCAGGACGGCGGCCCCGATCCGGCGAAGCATCAGCCCACCCCGGCGGGCAGTTGCCCGCTCACCTTAACAGCGCCCGGATCTGCGGCCCCAGGTTTTTATCCAGTTCCCGGACTTCGCCGCTGGTGTAGTCATAGAACGCGCGGTAGAAGGCCTTGCCCAGCAGCTTTGACTCCTCCTCTGAAAGCAAAGGGGAGGCAAAGATGTTGGCAATGATGTCCCCGGCTGGGGCGGCCAGGTACTTGGACAGGCTCCCTTTGAAGGAGAAGCCGAAGATGCGCGGCACATGGCTGTTGTCCCCAGCCACAAAGAGGCGGATATAGTCCTTGGACAGGGCTTCAAGGTATTCGCGGAGGAAGGCGTCAGGATCCGGCGCCATGGGCAGGGCGCGCTCAAGCCGCTCGTGGTGGAAAATTTCCCGGACCATGCGGCTGCGCTCCTCTTCCGGATGCGCTTCCGGGTGCTCAAAGGCATGGAGGATATAAGCCTTGATGACACTGAAGTCAAAGCGCTTGGGGTTGCGCTCATGCAGGCGGCCCAGGAGCAGAAGCCTGCGCTGGATGTCCAGGTTGTCCGGCGCCAGGGCCTCCGCGTGGGTGAGGGCGGCGTGGATGATCACCGGGTCCTCTTCCGTCTCCGCGATGTGCAGGTATTCCTCCAGGGGCAGCCCTTCAAGGTCAGGGCTGTCTTTTTTTCTTGAAAATAAGGGCACTTGGCAACCTCCGATTACATCAGCATTCCCCTGCATTCTAACACGCTGCCATTCCCTTGACAACTTTCAGGGCGAAGCCTATACTCGTGATGCGCCCTGTTGGCGCGGGGGAGCTGGCGTTTGGCCGGCTGAGAAAAGGCGGTATGCCCGAAACCCCTGAACCTGATCCGGATAATGCCGGCGTAGGAAAGCAGTTCTTCTGTCAGCCGTTTTGCTTTCCGCAAAACGGTTTTTCCTTTCCCGGCGAAACAAAAAGGAGGGTCCCATGTCCGCACCCAGGCGACAACTTGCCATCCGAAAACTGGTGGAAAGCGCGATTTTCATCGGCATCGCCACCGTGCTCAACGAGTTTATCAAAGTGGATGCCCCCTGGGCATTCGGGGGCAGCATCACGCTGGGCAGCATGCTGCCGCTGGTGCTGGTCGCCTGGCGCTGGGGGATCAGGCAGGGGCTGTTCAGCGCTTTTGTTTTCTCCCTCATCCAGCTGCTTCTTGGCATCAGGAATGTGACCTATGGGCAAAACGCCTTCCAGATGCTGGCAATCGCCCTGCTGGACTATATCGTGGCCTATTCCGCCTACAGCCTGGGAGGCCTGCTGAAGCACCGTATGAAAAGCAAACCCCTGGCGCTGGCGCTGGGCATTGTGCTGGCTGGCGCTTTGCGGTTCCTCTGCCACTTTGCCTCCGGCTGGATGATCTGGAACGCCCTCTGGCCCAACGAGCAGGGCCTCCCGGGTGCCATGTACAGCCTCATTTACAACGGGGGGTATATGCTGCCGGAGGTGATCGTGGCCGTTGCCATCGGGCTGCTGCTGTACGCCCCGCTTAAGAAATACTGGCTGGGGGAGGACATCGCCCGGGTGCGGGCATAAAACTCGGACGCCCCCCCTATCCCGGGGCCGGGCGGCGGCACGTCAGCTCCGTTCCCCGTAAATGCCTGTCCCCACCCGGATGAGGGTGGCACCTTCCTCAATGGCGGCAATGTAGCTGCCGGTCATCCCCATGGAGAGGGTGTCCAGGTGGGCGCTGCCCGGGTGCCGGGCCCTTGCCTTTTCAAAAAGCGCCCGCATCATGGCGAACCAGCGCCTGGACTCGGGGGAATTGTCAAAAGCGGGGGGAATGGCCATCAGGCCCCGCAAACGCACAGAGGGAAGGGACGCGGCATCGTCCATCATGGGCCACAGCGCTTCTGCTGAGGCGCCCATCTTGCTGTCCTCTTCCCCGATGTTGATCTCAAACAGGATATCCTGCACGATGCCCTGCTTCCGGGCCTCAGCCGCGATGGCGGAAAGCAGCCTGATACTGGACACGCTTTCAATGATGGCTGCCTGGCCCACCACCCTGCGGACTTTGTTGGTCTGGAGATGCCCGATGAAGTGGCAGGGCTTCCCCAGATAGGCGCCGTCCGCCATGTGCGCGGCCAGTTCCTGCATGCGGTTTTCCCCGAAGAGGTCGATTTCAAGCCCGGCGCTCAGCCGGACTTCCTCTGAACTTCGGCTCTTGCACGCGGCGCAGAGCTTGATCTCATCGGGCCTTCTGCCAGCCTGTGCCGCGGCCTGCGCCATGTGAAAGCGGACGGCGGCTACCCGGTCTGCCAGAAGGGCCATGTCAGGTGTATGCGCCATGCTCACATCTCCCGGTAGGCGGCGCGGGGGCCGCCGATGTATTTGGGCCGGGTGCGGGCGCAGAGGATATTGGCCCTGCCGATTTTGTCCAGGGTCAGCCGAACCGGCACCGCCACGGCTTTCAGGTGCATGCCAATGAGCGTGCCGCCAATGTCAAGGCCGGCGTCAGCCAAAACCTGCTCCACCGCCACCGGGTCCGCCATGTTCCCGTATACAGTTACTGCAAAGGCGCCGCCGGCATCCGGCTTTGGCACGGCGTTTACAATCTCCAGCCCAAACGCCCGGGCAGTTTCCCGCTCCACGATAAGGGCCCGGTTTAAGTGCTCGCAGCACTGCGCGGCCAGTCGGAGGCCCCGGGCCTTAAGCTGGGGGGCGATGCCCCGGTAGACGGCCTGGGCTGCCTTCAGGCTTGAGCCCTTTCCGATGCGCTGCCCCAGGATCTCGCTTGAGGAGCAGCCTATCACCAGCATCTGGCCGGGCTCAAGCCCCGCCTGCTCCAGAAGCTCAAGGGCGGCCTGGCGCGCCTGTTGCTCAATCAGCTCATACATCGCTGTCCCATCCTTTCCAAACATATTATACGCTCCGCTGCCCAATACGCAAAAACCACCCCGGAGGGCGGTTTCTGCGGCAGGGGCCTGCGGCCCTTTTCAGGCCGTCAGGCCTTATCCACCTTGGCCATGTAGCGGATCAGGTCCACCACCTTGGAGGAGTAGCCCCATTCGTTGTCATACCAGGAGACGAGTTTTACAAAGGTATCATTGAGCATGATGCCGGCGGTGGCGTCAAAGATGGAGGTGCGGGGGTCGTGGATGAAATCGCTGGAGACCACCGCGTCCTCGGTGTAGCCGATGATGCCCTTCCATTCTTCGCTTTCAGAGGCGGCCTTCATGGTGGCCTTGATGTCCTCGTAGGTGGTGGGCGTATTGAGTACGCAGGTCAGGTCTACCACGGACACATCCACCGTGGGCACGCGCATGGACATGCCGGTCAATTTGCCCTTCAGCTCCGGAATCACCACGCCAACAGCCTTGGCGGCGCCGGTGGAAGAGGGGATGATATTGGCGCTGGCAGCGCGGCCGCCGCGCCAGTCCTTCTTGGAGGGGCCATCCACCGTCTTCTGCGTGGCGGTGATGGAATGGATGGTGGTCATCAGGCCTTCCTTGATGCCGTATTTGTCGTTGATCACCTTGGCCAGGGGGGCCAGGGAGTTGGTGGTGCAGGAGGCGTTGGACACGATCACCATGTCCTTCTGATAGTTCTTGTGATTGACGCCCATGACGAACATGGGGGTTTCCTTGTCCTTGGCGGGCGCTGTGATGATGACTTTCTTTGCGCCGCCCTTCAGGTGGGCGCTGGCCTTCTCGGTGGTGGTGAAAACGCCGGTGGCATCGGCGATGTACTCAGCACCGGTTTCAGACCATGGAATCTCCTCAGGGTTCATGATGGCGTAGGTTTTGACCTTTTTACCGTTGATGGTCAGGGTGTTGTTTTCCTTATCCACGGAGACTTCGCCCTGGAAGCGGCCATGCACCGTGTCATACTTGATCATGTAGGCCATGTATTCCGCGTCGATGAACGGGTCGTTGATGGCGACCACCTGCACTTCATCCGGATGCTCCAACGCCGCGCCCAAAACCAGGCCGCCTATGCGTCCAAAGCCGTTGATACCAATCTTTACCATGGTTTCCTCCTTAAATGTATCCGGGGAGTGCCCGGGAATGTACATGGGGATGCCTTTTCGGCCCTATGGGATTATACCACCGAAACCTTCCTCCTGCAAGGCGTTTTTGCCCGAGCGGGCAGAAAATGTCCCGAAAGGCGGCGGCGGCGTATCACCCGCTGCGCAAAAGAAAAAGCCCGCGTTCCCGCGGGCTCAGATAGCCGGAATCAGTACTTGCGCTTCCGGGCGGCTTCCGCCTTCTTCTTGCGCTTCACGCTGGGCTTTTCATAATGCTCACGCTTGCGGACTTCCGCCAAAACGCCGGAACGGGCACACTGCCGCTTGAAGCGTTTCAGCGCGCTTTCCAGCGTTTCATTCTCTTTTACACGGATCTCAGACACTCATTTCCCCCCCTTCGCTCATCTCGCCTGGCATACGCCGTTTTCACGGCGGATGGCGACCGTCGCTTATTATAACCAATAGCGCCCAAAGCGTCAACTGCGAAAAAAAGGCTTTCCCGGGGCAAAATGCAGCCCGCATTTTTCTGGCGCCTGGCACGCCGAAGCGTGCCGGTGAAAAAGTGTTTTTACTCTCCCCAAAAGGGTTGACATTGACGTTGCGTCATGCTTTAGGATAAGGGCGGAGGTGAGGAAGTGGCTTATCATGTGAAGCAGCTGGCGGAGATTTCGGGCGTCACAGCCCGTACGCTCAGGTACTATGACCGCCTGGGCCTGCTCAGTCCGTCCGGAGTCCGCGAAAACGGCTACCGCTATTACGAGGCGAAGGAGGTGGACCGGCTGCAGCAGATTCTGGTTTTCCGGGAACTGGGCCTCCCGCTCATGGTGATTGGCGAAATTCTTGACGCGCCGGGTTTCGACCGCGGGAAAGCGTTGGAAGAGCACCTGCAGGCCTTGAGAGCAAAGCGCCGGAAACTGGACCAACTGATTGAAACCGTGAAGAAAACGATTGACAGCGAAAAAGGGGAAAGGGAAATGAGCGACAGGGAAAAGTTCGAGGGACTGAAAAAGCAGATGGTTGAAGACAACGAAAGGGCTTACGGTGACGAAATCCGGCAGGCATACGGCCATGACATGGTTGATGCGGCCAACCTTAAACTGATGGATATGGATGAAAGCCGGCTGAGTGAAACTGAAACACTCCGGGCGCGCTGCGAGGAAACACTCAAAAGGGCGATGAAAACCGGTGGGCCCGGGGGAGCCCTGGCCCAGGAGGCCTGCGCAATGCACCGGCAGTGGCTGATGCGTTATTGGCCGGAGGGGAGCTACTCAAAGGAAGCGCACAGGGGACTTGGGGAGATGTATGTATCCGACCTCCGCTTCACTTCCTATTACGATGCCATCGCACCGGGGATGGCGGCGTTTCTGCGGGACGCGCTGGACATCTACTGCGCCAACTGACTGTCCCGAGAAGAGAAGGCCCTCCCGGCGCTGAGCCGGGAGGGCTGCCTGTTTTCGGAGAGGATGCGTCAGCTATCAGTTCTCGGGGATGAACGCGGGCATTTCGCCGGAGGATACGTAGTAGCCGGAGATGTAGCCCATGCCGCAGGCATCGGCATCGGCGTTGGAGCCCAGCCGGTTGGTGCCGTGTACGCCGCCGGTGACCTCGCCCGCTGCATACAGGCCGGGGATGGGGTTGCCGTAGATGTCCCTGACATTTGTGTACTCGTCGATGACCAGGCCGCCCATGGTGTGATGCACGGAGGGGAACTGGCTCAGGGCGTAGTAGGGCCCATCCTCGATCTTGACCATGGTGCCGGTCATGACCTTGCCAAAATCATCATCCTTGCCCGCATCAATGAAGCCGTTGTGCTTCTCGATGGTGGCTTTCAGGTTTTCAGCCGTCACCTGGGGGAACTCTCCCTTGATGGCGTAGGCGTTGATGGCGCCGGCCAATTCTTCAAAGGTTTCGCCCTTGAGGATTCGGCCGGTTTTCAGGCCTGCTTCCAACTCCTCAGGTTTGGCAAAGCCCTTCACCACATCCCAGGTGAACACGGAGTAGGTTGACACGAAGCCGGAGTTGGCGGCAGCATTGGCGCACACATCGCGGCGTTCTCCTTCGTTCACATAGCGGTTGCCCTGGTAGTCCACATAAACGATGCCGAAGGAGGGGCCGGTGAAGGGCCACACGGCATATTTGTCCAGTACGCCATTGTTGGCATCGGCAAAAGGATAACGCTGGATGTTGGACATCTGGGTGGTGTTGGCGCCGACGGCCTGGGCCAGGTAGATCCCTTCGCCGGTGGACACCGCGGGGTTATTGGTGGTGGGAATATCGCCGGACAGGTAGGGCACCTGGGTTTCACGCATGGGCACATTGGCGCCGAATCCGCCGGTGGCGAGAATAACGCCTTTTTCAGCCTTGATGGTCTTGTAGCCGTCCCTGGTGGCTGCCCGGATGCCCACCACGCGGTTGGCATCATCACGGGTGCGGAAAATTTCCACCATTTTGGTTTCCAGCTGGACATCGCAGTTGGTTCCTTCAAGGATCTTCAGCTGCAGGCTGGTGATATCGCTGCCCACCTGGTTTTCGGTGACGTAGGTGCGGTAACCATAGTGTCCGCCCGGACGGGCCAGGGTGTCGCGGATGACCAGGCCATTGTCCAGCAGCAGGTCAAAATAGAAAGGGGAGGCATGGACCATATTCTCCACCAGCCTGGGCATGCTCATCAGATCGCCGCCCTTGAGGGTGTCCTCAATATGCTTTTCGGCGGTGTCGGGTACCAGATCAAATTTCTGCTGAAGCTCCGCCGCGCGCTTGGAGGTGTAGGCAGCGTATTGGCCGCCGTTGATGGCGCTGTTGCCGCCGGTGGTGGAGAGTTTCTCGATCAGCACGGTCCTGGCGCCGTTCCCAGCCGCGGCATAGCTGGCGGCCAGGCCGGCGAAACCGCCGCCCACCACAACGATATCATAGGTTTCATCCCACTTGTCAGGCATTTCGAAAGAGCCCATCACGGGATAGTAGCTTTCAGCGGCTGCGGGGGCCTCTTCCACGCTCTTTTCAAACTGGGCCACATCCACATTGGCCTTGGTGAGGGCGTCCTTCACCGCGGCGAGGATGCCTTCAGAAGTGCGGGTAGCACCGGCGATGGTATCCACCTGCAGGCTCTGGGCGGCAATGATTGCCTCAGGCAATTTCTCCAGTGCCGGCCAGCCGGGAGCGGTTTCCTGATGTTCAAGGACTTCAATCTTCTGGATGGCTGAGTCGCTGAGGGTGACTGCCACTTTCAGGCCTTCATACATGCCTTTCCCTTCGCCTTCATAGGTGCCGGGCGGGAGTGTGGCAAAGGCGGTGAGGGACAGCAGCATCGTCATGGCGAGGGCCAGGGACAGCAGCCTTTTGGTCTTGGGCATACCAGGGGTACCTCCTTGTGCTTGTGATGCGCATATTTTACCCTTGATCGGGATCAAAATCAACCCCCGGGACATAATTAACCCAATTTCATATCCATGCCCTTCGTCTTTTGCCAGGGCGCCGCAGAGCACGCTCTCCCTTCGTTGACAAGGGAGCCCGTCCTTACCTATAATTGGGCGTGGCTTAATGCATTCAAGGAGATAACCATGGCTTATGATTTGGTGATTGTCGGTGCGGGTCCGGCGGGCATTTTCACGGCGCTTGAGCTTTTACGCCAGGGCAGCCGGCGCAGAATCGTCATGGTGGAGAAGGGCAGCCCCATTGAAAAGCGGCATTGCCCCAAACCCCAGGCAGGGCGCTGTGTGAACTGCCGTCCCTATTGCCACATCACCGCCGGCTTCGCGGGCGCGGGCGCATTCTCGGATGGCAAGCTGTCCCTTTCCCACGAGGTGGGGGGCCAGCTGCCGGAATTGGTAGGCGCGGCCCTGTGCCAGGAAGTGATCGACTATACCGACAGGATCTACCTGGATTTTGGCGCGGATACCCGCGTCGAAGGGCTGGAGCAGACTGACAAAATCAAGGCCATCAGAAAGCGGGCCATCCAGGCGGGGCTTCAGCTGGTGGACTGCCCCATCCGCCATATGGGCACCGAAAAGGCGCACGGGATTTACAGCGCCATCCAGCGCCATTTACTGGATAACGGTGTAGAAATCCGCTTTGGGACCAACTGCGTCAACCTGATCTTTGAAAACAGCCACTGCGCGGGCATTGTGACCCAGAATCCTGACGGCAGCGGGGAGGAAGAGATCAGGGCCAGGGACATTGTGGTGGCCACCGGCAGGCGCGGGGCCGAATGGCTGGAGAAGATCTGCCAGGAGCATGGCATCGCCCACCAGCCGGGAACGGTGGACATCGGTGTGCGCGTGGAGGTGCGCAATGAGGTCATGGAGGAGGTCAACGGCGCGCTGTATGAGTCCAAGCTCATCGGCTATCCCCACCCCTTTAAGGACAAGGTGCGCACCTTCTGCCAGAACCCCGGGGGGTTTGTCAGCCAGGAAAATTACGACAACGACCTGGCCGTGGTCAACGGCCACAGCTATAAGGAAAGGAAGTCCCAGAACACCAACCTGGCCATCCTGTCCTCCCACAACTTCAATCATCCCTTTAATCAGCCCATCGCCTATGCGCAGAAAATCGGCGAGCTGACCAATATGCTGGCCAACGGCAGCATCCTGGTACAGCGCTTTGGCGACATTCTGGACGGCAAGCGCACATGGGAAAAGGAACTGCTCAGGGCAAACGTGCGTCCGACGCTCAAGGACGCCGTGGCAGGGGACATCACAGCGGGCATGCCCTACCGCGCGATGACCAACATCGTGAATTTCATCCAGGCCATGGAAATGGTGGTGCCCGGTTTCGCCTCGCCGGAGACGCTGCTGTACTCACCGGAACTCAAGTTCTACTCCAACCGGGTGAAAATGGACGAAAAACTCAACACCAGCATCGCCGGCTTTTATTCCCTGGGGGATTCCAGCGGCTGGACCCGGGGCCTGATGATGTCCTCCGCCATGGGCGTGATGCTGGGGAAAAAGCTCGCCCGCGAGGAGCGTGCCTGAGTGCGCGCCATCGCCTGCGTGGATCAGGCCTGGGGCATTGGCCTTAAGGGCCGGATGCTCTTTGATTTGCCAGGCGACCTTGCTCATTTCGCGCGTTTGACCCGGGGAAAAACCCTGGTGATGGGGCGCAGGACACTGGAAAGCCTCCCGGGTGGGAGGCCGCTGAAAGACCGGGCGAACATCGTCCTCACCCGCAA
>JAAYJP010000076.1 GCA_012522875.1 Clostridiales bacterium
ACCTCCTCGCACAGGCCGCCTTCCACTGCCGGGTCCATGGCGCGGATTTCCCTTCGCGCGTAAGCCGTCACCGTGCCGGTGATGGCAAGGCCCATTTCATTCATGCAGGCGGAGCCGTAGCGGCCAAAACCCATGCCCGTGGCCATGGGCGTTGAGGTGTATTTGTAGGTGGTATCCGGAAGTTCCCAGGAAAAGCCCTGCGTCCCTGTGTGAAGCCGGCCGGGCTGGTCTTCCACCCGGTCCACCACCAGCACCCGGAACATGGCAGCCAGCGGATGCAGGTCCACCGTGCGGGCCAGCATCACCGCGCCGTTTGCGCTGGCCTGCTTGCCCACATAAAACCCCGTGCAGGCCAGGGCTCCCGCGTATGAGCCAAGCAGAAGGAGGGCTGCGGCCAAAACCGCCAGAAACCGGACTGTTCCCTTGCGCATATTCTCTTTTCCTTCCCGGGGGTCATCCCCTGTCCCAAGCTGTCAATCAATCCTGTGATGCCCTATTATAAAGCGTTTTTCCCTGCCAATCAACCGGACGGCGCCAACGGGTATATAGCTTGATATACGGGCGGCAAGCCCGGAAGGCCAAGATTGAAAGGAGCTTTCTGATGAAAAAAGCGTTGATATTCCTGGGGCCCCTCTTTGACGAGAAGGAGTTCATCTACCCCTACTACCGCCTGAAGGAGGCCGGCTGGCAGGTGGATGTGGCCGGGAACGAAGCAGTGGCATATCAAGGCAAAACGGGCCTTGAGGCACAGGCTGACCTGGCTTTTTCCGCGGTGAAAGAGGCGGACTACGACACCCTGGTAATCCCCGGCGGCTACGCGCCGGACAAGATCCGCCGGGATCCGGCAGCGCTGGAACTGGTCCGTTCCTTCAAGCTGGCCGGGAAGCCCATCGGCATGATCTGCCATGCCGGCTGGGTGGCCGCTTCCGCCGGGGTGTTAAGCGGTGTGCGCCTCACATCCACCCCTGCCATCAAGGACGACCTGGTCAACGCGGGCGCCGTCTGGGAGGACAGGGAGGTGGTGGTGGACAGCGGCTTTGTCACATCAAGGTCACCCCAGGACCTGCCCGCCTTTATGCGGGAACTGCTAAGGGCGCTGGAGCACAGAACATGATGCCGTCATGCCGCCAATCGCCCATGTAACTCCTCAGCAGTGGGAAATGGGATGAGTTGCCCGCCGGGATACGAAGAGGCCTTTGCAGCAGGCTGGCCATCCGCAAAGGCGGGTGCTTTCAATGAAATAGGCCCGCTTCCTCAGGCCGCGGGCCAATGATCGCCGGCTAATGATGATGATGCAGTATCCCTGTTGTCTTCCTGGCAAGGAAAATCCGCGCCATCAGCAAGGCCTTCATGACGTCGGCTTCATGGATGCGTTTGCCGCGCTTGCGCAAAATCGGCAGACGGGTATGCGGCAGGCACCTGTTTGCGCAGAGCCTGAAGTACATTTCATCAATTCGTTCCAAATGGCAAAATGCTGTAATAGCATCTTTGGGTATTTTGTCCGGCAGACTGGGAAACAAAAACCTGTCTGTCATTGTATCCCCCCCACTTTATAAAAATGTGAACGGCAAAACGCTTGCCGTGAACCGCACTGGGGTTTGGAATCATGGGTGCCGCAAACCCTCCGGCAGAAAACCGTTCCGGTATGGATCGCTGCTAAATGGGCGTATTCGGTCTTCATGCAGTTTGTGGGCGAGCTGATCATGGTTGGAAAGGGGGGTTCAGGCTTTGCTTGCCGATGGGTCTTGCCTTGTGAAGGATGGGCGGCGCATTGGGCAGCTGGCGTGGTTTGGAGGATTGCGGCTGACCGCGATGATACTGATGGGCACATTGCGCTGGCCGTTGGGTGCCATGCATCTTGGGGCGATGCCCGGAAGCCTTTGTGGGAAAAATGCCGTGAACCCATAACCATGTATAAAAAGGCGGAAAACCCACCGAATACCACAATCAATATATATCCGCAGTGCGGATCTGTCAAGCCAGGTTCATGGGGCTGCAAGGAATTTTTTTAAAGATAACAGGATTGCTTTGCCCCATGGCCAGCTGATCCGGGCAGTCCTCCCGGGGGATTTGATGCCTGGCGCCCTTTTCCTGATGAGGCTGCGGGAAGGCTTCCCCCCGGCCGGATGAGCGGCATGGTTCCCATACCGGCCCGGGCGGCGCTTTCGTGGTCCGACCCAGCATGCTTTGGAATGCCGGGGCGCCCCTGCTGATTGCCCCCGGCGCCGCCGCATTTTTGCCGGGAAAAGCGGAGCGTCATGAAAGCGCAGGGACCGGAGGGGTATTGCGCGGTGTATCCGGGCCGCAAAAACCAAAGGGAAGTCATCCGGGGATAAAGCGCCGGTATCCAGGGGCACCTTTTGGCGGGGAAGCGTTGGCTGATTCCGCAGGCCTGCCCGCTTTCCTGCGATCAATGACGGGTCACAGAAGAAAACTTGGGCATTATTCCAGAGCCAGGCGTGCCTGCCGGGCTTTCAGAATGCTGTAAAAACTGACGCTCAGAATGACCAGCGCCGCGCCCAGGAGGGAGTAAGCCCCAGGGTCTTCCCCCAGAAAAAGAAACGCCCACAGGGGGTTTAGCACCGGTTCCACCATTGCCACGATGGAGGCGGTCACCGGATGCACACGGGTGCGCATCCCGGCCGTAAAAAACCAGTAACCGGCGGACAGGCTGGCCCCCATGGCCAAAACGCTGATCATGGCCCTGGGATTGATGATAAAGGCCCTGTCAAAGGGAATGGCGAAGACAAACAGCGCGCTTAACAGATTGCCCAGGTAGGTGTAGTCCATGGGGTCGACTCCCTTGAGCCTTGCGGCGAAAAACACCAGGGCGAAGGTGAAGGCGGTCATCAGCGCCAGGCTGTCCCCCAGAAGGCTCCCCCGGCCAAAGCCCCCGATAAAGCACAGCAGCACCCCACCCAGGGTGAGGACGGTGGCGATGATATCCACTTTCCCGGGCCTTTGCCCCCAGAGGATCCAGCAGGCGAAGATCACCACGATGGGCATGGCGTATTGCAGCACGATGGCGTTGGCGGCAGTGGTGAGCCGGTTGGCCACGATAAACAGCGTGGATGTGGCGGTCACCCCGATGGCGCCAAGCCAGGTGCCCCTGCTGAACCTGGGCCTGAAACTGCCCCGGGAGGCGCCAAGCACCAGGGCCGCAATGAGCGCCCGGGCCCCTACCAGGGAAAAGGGGCCCCAGGGCGCCCACTTGCTCAGCACCCCGGAAAAACTCCAGGCTACGCTGGCCAGCATGATGAGGATGGCGCCCCTGGCCTGGCTTCCGTCTTCCCGCATACCCGCCTCCCCAATCCCCCAAAGGGCAGATGGGGGTATCATAGCACCGAATCCAGGTCCCTTCAATCCAAGGAGGGGCTGTGCATATTGTGTTTTGTGAACCGGCGTAAAAAAAGGAGCATGGCCGCGCCGCCCAGGGGCCGTGCGCGTGCGTGCCCGGAGGCCTCCACCAGGCGTATCCTGGCTGTTTCCGGCGTTTTCATTTGCGCGGCATGGGCAGCAAACCCCTGGATAGCCGTCGGGCAACAACAACGGATCTTCCCGCGACAGCGGTGTTTCGGGTTGTGTGGCGCGGGTTTAACAGCCAAAGAAATCAATGGGATCAGGTGATATTCCGCTGTTTGAAAAGCCGGGCGGCCGGGAAGGGGCGCAGGATCTTAAGCGGCTTTCACGTTTTGGCGCGGTCCATCCGCACGGCCCCCGGGCAGTCAAGCCATAGGGCTCCGGAAACGCCTCGCCGCGTATGGTATAATATGGTATCACCTGAAAAGGAGCGAGCGGGATGAACGCGTTTGAAGGGGTGCTGGGGAGCCTCTTGCCCATTCTGATGACCCTTGGGCTGGGGATGCTGGCCAGGCGGACGGGGCTGCTGGATGAGGCCGGTGCCGGAACGCTTAAGAAGGTGGTCAGCCGGATCACCCTTCCGTTTGTAATTTTCCAGGCTTTTTTGACAGCGGACTACGGGACGGACATGGCGGTGGTGTTCCTGGTGGTGGCGGTGCTTTGCCTGATTACCTTCGCCGCGGGTTTCTGGATCAGGAAGAAAGCGAGAGGCATGAGCCCCCTATTGCCCTACACGGTGGCCGGGTATGAGATGGGGATGCTGGGCTACCCCCTGTTCATGATCCTGGTGGGGGCCCCCTACATGGGGCGCTTCGCCAAGGTGGATCTGGGGCAGGTGCTGTTCGTGTTCAGTTTGTACCTGTTTATGCTCAGAAGGCAGACCGGCGGGGAAAAGAGCCTGAAAGAGGCGCTGATGGACATCATCAGAAACCCCGTGATGGTGGCACTGGCCCTGGGACTCCTTCTGGGGGTGACGGGGCTGGCGGCAGGCATCATGGCGTCTCCGGCAGGGGCGCAGATAACGAGCATCACGGGCTTTGTGGGAGCGCCTACGGCGGCGCTGATCCTCCTGGCTATCGGCTTTGATTTCCGGCCAAATCCAGCCCTGCTTGGCCCGGTGATGAAGGCCCTGCTTGTCCGGCTGGCACTTGCCGCCGTGTTCGGGGGGCTTGCCGTCTTTCTGCTGTTCCTGTTCCTGCCCTTTGACCCATATCTCCTGCTGGCCATGATCATGATGCTTATCCTCCCGGCGCCCTTTGTCCTGCCGGTTTACTCCCACAACGCCCAGGAGAAGGAGTTCGTGTCCATGTACCTGTCCACCTCCACCATGGTCACCATCCTCCTTTTCGCCGTGCTGCTGGTCATCAAGCCCTTGATTATCGGCGCTTAGGCGCCGCTGGAAGGAATTTTCGCCCATGCCAAGCGTCATCAGCACCCTGATGAAAGCGCAGATCGCGCTGCTGAACCCCCTGATCAACACCCTGGACCTGGAAACCCAGCGCCGTGTCCAGGACGGCCTGGGGGCCCTGGGCGCCAGGGTCAGGGCCGGGCAGACCGTCTCGTGCCTGGAGGACCTGGGCACCTGCCAGGCTGCCTGGGCATTCCCCCTTCAGGGGACGGTGCACAAGGCCATCCTCTACCTGCATGGGGGCGGCTACACAGCAGGCACCCTGGAGTATGCCCAGGCGTTTGGGAGCATGCTGGCGCTGGAGGCCGGCCAGGCAGCCCTCTGCCTTGGCTACCGGCTGGCGCCGGAAAACCCCTTCCCGGCGGCGCTGGAGGACGCCCTGAAGGCGTACCAGCTCCTCCTCACCCGCTTTAGGGCTGAGGACACCGCCCTGGTGGGGGAATCCGCTGGCGGGGGCCTGTGTTTTGCTTTGGCGATGCAGCTTCGGGACCTGGGCTTGCCCATGCCCGGAAAGCTGGCCGCCATCTCCCCCTGGGGGGATTTGAGCCTGGCGCCGGATGAGGACAAAAACGAGCGGGACCTGGTGCTGGACCGCCGGGGGCTTAAGCGCCTGGCGGATATGTACCTGGGGGGCCATCCGGCCAGGGACCCCTATGTTTCCCCGGTGTACGGGGACTTCACGGGGTTGCCGGAGAGCCTGCTGATCGCCGGGGGAGATGAGATCATCCTGCCGGACACCCGGCGCCTGGCCCGGGGGCTTCAGGATGCCGGAATCCCCTGCCATATGCACATTGAGGAGGGGATGTGGCATGTCTATCCCCTTTACCCGGTTCCGGAGGCGCGGGAAGCCCAGCGGATGCTGAGGGACTTCCTCAACGGAGGGGAGCGGTAGCGGTGGCAGCCAAGAAAACACGCCCGGCGCCGGGCTGGCTGCGGCTGGACAACGCCGCCAAGATCTACCCGGCCACCCGCTCCCGCAAGTGGATGGCGCTGTTTCGTGTGTCCATCACCCTGACTGAGGCGGTGGATGACCAGCTTTTGGGCAAGGCCCTGAGGCAGGTGATCAAGCGGATGCCGCTTCTAAGCTACCGGCTCAAGCGGGGCCTCTTCTGGTATTACTTCGACTGGCAGGAGGCCCAGCCGGAAGTGCAGGCCGACGCCCGCAATCCGATGCTGCCCATTGACCTTGCGGAAAACGGGGGCTTCCTGTTCAGGGTGCGCTCTTTTGACAAGCGTATCGCCCTGGAGATCTTCCATGCGTTGACTGACGGTACCGGCGGGATGACCTTCCTGCTGACGCTGGCCGCGGAATATCTGAGGCTCAAACACGGCCTGCGCGTCCCCGAAGCGCCCCTGATCCTGGACACCCGGGATGAACCCCAGCGGGAGGAGTGGGAGGATGCCTTCCTCCGTTACGCCCGGGACGAGGCGCGCCCCTTTGGGGAAGATACTGCCTGGCACCTGAAGGGAACCCGGGAAAGCCACAGCTATCTCCGCCTGACCACCGGTGTCATCAGCACCCAGGCCCTGGTTGATTTAGCCAAATCCAGGAAAACCACGGTGAACAGCCTGTTGGCGGCCATCCTGCTCAAGGCCCTGATAGCGGCCAGGAAGAGCAGCCGCCCAAAGGGCAATCGACCGGTGAAACTCTCCCTGCCCGTGAACCTGAGGCGCTATTACAGCAGCCGGACGCTGCGCAACTTCTCCTCCTTTGTCAACGTCCCGGTGCACGCTGACTATGGGGAGTACAGTTTGGATGACCTGATCAAACTGGTCACCCACTTTATGGGGATTGAAACGCTGGAGCCTATGATCAACGCCCGTTTTTCCGCCAATGTGAAGGCGGAGCAGATGCGTATCATCCGCGCCATGCCCCTGTTCATCAAGTCGGCGGTACTGAAGTTCGTGTACCGGACCAAAGGGGTGAACTACATGACCAGCACGCTGTCCAACCTGGGGCTCATCAGGCTGCCGCCGGAGATGGCGGCCCACACCCAGCGGGTGGACCTGGTGCTGGGCGCGGCGCTCAACACCCCCATCAACTGCGGCGCGGTGAGCGCTGTGGGGAAAACCACGGTCACCTTCTCCAAAACCATCCGGGAGGCCGATGTGGAGCGGGTGTTCTTCACTACCCTGGTGGCGCTTGGTGTCCCCGTGACCATTGAGAGCAACTGGAGGGAATAATGTCCTATTGCGTAGAATGCGGGGTAAAACTGGCGGCCTCGGAGCCCAGGTGCCCGCTGTGCCAGACCCCTGTGAACAATCCAAACCAGCCTGTGTGCGAACTGGAGGATTCCTCCCACCCCCAGGCCATCGAGGAGGCCATCAGCCGTATGGACCGGGGCTATGCCCGGCAGTTGTCCCTGGTATTCCTTTTGATTCCGATCCTGACGGTGCTGATCATTGACCTGATAGACGCCGGCATCCCCTGGTCGCCCTATGTGGTGGGCGCTTTGGTGATGGGCTACTGCTTTTTCGCCTTTCCGCTGCTGTTTCGCTTCACCCGGCCCTATGTGTATATTGTGGTGGACGTACTGGCGCTTTTGGGTTTCCTGTTGCTTGTCGCGTGGATGGGTAACGGGATCTCCTGGTATCTGAGCCTGGTGCTGCCGGTCATCCTCCTGGTGGGGGTAGCCACGCTGCTCATCATCCTGGCCCTCAGGCGCCGGGAGATGAAGCGGCTCTACCGGGCAGCGCTGTCGGCAGCGCTGTTCGCCCTGGCGCTGGTTGGCCTTGAGATCATCATCGACCTGAACGCCTGGAACCAGGCGCATCTGGGCTGGTCGGTGTACGCAGCCATTCCCCTTGCGGTCATCGCGCTGATGCTGGCAGGGCTGGAGCAGAACCACGAGCTGAAGGAAGCGGTGCGCAAACGCCTGTTCCTGTAAAATATGGCGCTTGTTTTAACTTTTAAGACATGCTATAATACATTGATATTCGGAGGATACCCATGACAAGGGACGACCGGGCGGCCTGGCAGGTTCTCTGCCAGGACCGTTTTCAGGCGGGTGTACCGCTTTCCCGCTATACGGCCATCAGGACCGGGGGCCCTGCCAAATGGCTGCTGGACGCCCGGGATGAGAGCGAAATCGCCAGCGCCCTGGGCCTGGCCAGGCGCCTGGGAATTCCCACCCTGATGATGGGCTGCGGGTCCAATTTGCTGATTTCGGACCACGGCTTTGACGGGCTGGTGGTGCGCCTGGGGCCGGGCTTCAACCGGATGACTGCCGCCGGTCTGTGCGTCAGGGCCCAGGCAGGGGCAACGCTCAAGGCAGTCGCCTGTTTCGCGGCGGACCGGAACCTGTCGGGCCTGTCCTTCGCCGCAGGTATCCCGGGCTCCCTGGGCGGTGCCTGCTACATGAATGCCGGAGCCTTTGGCGGTGAGATGGCCCAGACCATCACCTTCCTGGACTGCCTGGATCCGGAGGGCCGCCGCCTCACAGTGACGGTTGGCCAGGCGGCATTCGGCTACCGGCACAGCCGGATGATGGAAGAAGGCCTGATCGTGCTGGGGGCCGAACTCAGGCTTCAGCCCGGGCACAAGGAGGAACTCTACCGCCAGATGCGGGAGTACCAGGCCTGCCGGCTGGAAAAGCAGCCCCTCACCTACCCTTCGGCCGGTTCCTTCTTCAAGCGGCCTGCCGGGCTGTTCGCGGGAAAGCTCATTGAAGAGGCAGGGCTCAAGGGGCTGACCGTGGGCAAGGCCCAGGTGAGCGGGAAGCACGCAGGCTTCCTCATCAACCTGGGAGGCGCCACCACGGCGGACTTCCTGGCCCTCAAGAGCGAGGTCCAGCGCCGGGTGATGGCGGCCTCAGGCGTGATGCTGGAACCCGAGGTGCGCATCATCCCGGAGGAGGCCGGCAAGTGAGTTTCACCCAGGAGGTCAAAGCCGAGCTGGTGGGCATTCCGCAGGACAGGGAGTGCTGTGCCCGGGCGGAACTGGCAGCCCTCACCCGGGGGGCCTCCTTCCTGAATGTGTCAGGCGGCCGGGGTTTTTCCCTGCGCTACCGGACAGAAAACCCGGCGGTTCTGCGCCGCATCCTGGTGCTCCTGAAGGCAGGCGGAGCCATTGAGGACAAGCCCAGGCTGCTGGTACAAAGGCGTTTTGGGTCACGCAGGCTCTATATCCTGGCGCTCTCCCATGCGGACAGCCGCCGGGCGCTGAAGGACCAGGGGATGTTGGCCGAGGATGAGCAGGGGGAGGAGATGTTCCGCCCCCCTTCCCGCCAGGTGACCAGGCGCAGCTGCTGCCGCCGGGCCTATGTCAGGGGCGCGTTTCTGGCTTCCGGCTTTATCGCCGATCCCCGCGGGCGCTACCATGCGGAGTGGGTGCTGCCGGATGAGGCGCAGGCCCGCCACCTGCAGAGGGTTCTGGGCCACCTGGGCCTGATGGGTCGGGTCAGCCAGCGGCGCGGGCAGGGCGTGCTTTACCTGAAAGAAGGCGACGAGCTGTCCGAGCTGCTAAAACTCATGGAAGCTTTCCGGGCGGTGATGTCCTTTGAGAACCAGCGCGCGGAAAAGAGCCTGAAAGCGCATGCCATCCGCGCTTTCAACTGCGACCAGGGCAACCTGGGGCGGCAGCTGGCGGCGGGGAGCCTGCAGACGGCTGCCATTGAGAAGATCTCACTGGCGCGTGGGCTGGGTTCACTCCCCCGGGCTTTGGAGAACCTGGCCCGGCTGCGCCTGGCCAGGCCGGAGGCTTCGCTGGAAGAACTGGGGAAGATGCTCATCCCCCCTTTGGGCAAGTCCGGTGTGCAGCACCGCATGCGAAGGCTTGTCCAGCTGGCTGAGGATATGGGGGACGAAGATGTGCGTGAATAATAAAGAAAGGCGGTGTTTCCATGATCACCCGGCAGGTTGTCCTGGGCGGGGAACTGCCGTTTTCCGCCACGCGGCTCAGGCTCCTGGCTGATACAGCCAGCAGCTACCGCGCGCGCGTCCTGATCAAGCAGGGCCCCAACACCTATAACGGCAAGTCCCTTCTGGGCCTGTTGGCCCTGGCCCGCACCCGTCAAAGGGAGATCACCGTGCTGGTGGAGGGCGAGGAGGAAGGAAGGGCGGCAAGCCATCTGTGCGCGCTGTTTGCCGGTGAAAAACCATCCGCTCAGGCTTAAGGTTGCCCTGGGACCTCAAATATGGCAAATCCGTTGACACTTTGTCATATTCCTGTTATAAATGAGGCAGAATCCAGGCATCAAGCGCGCGTCGTGCGAAAGGATGATCACAATGTCGAACACAAAGAAGGCTGATCCCTACCGCAGGCTGCTGAAATGGACCATCATCCTGCTGGTGCTGCTGGCGCTTCTGGCCACAGCCTATGTTTTGATGGATAAATACCAGCAGGGGGAGCGGGACCGGGCAGCCCTGAGGATCGAAGAAGAAAACCAGGCCTTGATTGAGGACTATAACCAGCGCCTGGCGGCGTTCCGGGAGAGCCACCAGACGACCGGCGAGGTACGCGCCTGGCCCGCGCCAAAGGAGAGCGGCTGGGATGTGCTGGATGTGAGCGATTTCCCCGTTGCGGCTGAAAAGGAGGCGGCGGTCACCCGGGAAGAACTGCTTCTGGGCGGCTTGCTTTTGGTCAACCGCTGGCACGCCATGCCGGCGGACTTCACCCTGGCGGAGCCCCAGCTGAAGTCCATCGGGACGGAGACCAGCTTCCGCGTGGGAGTC
>JAAYJP010000077.1 GCA_012522875.1 Clostridiales bacterium
AAGGTGAAGCTGATCGATGCCCACACAGGAAAATGAGTTCGCCTGGAATCGGGCAACCTGGGTTTCCTGTTCCCCGCGATCCGTTGGCCGCGATTGTATTGTTATCATGACGGTGATTGCTGCTTTATCCTGAAAGGCCTTGTTATTCCGCTTGGTGCATGCGCCCTTCGAAAAACCAGACAATGCGCTTGTTCATTTACTTTTCTTGTCCCCTATTGTATGATGCCGGGGCAAGAACAAATCCCGGATAACCCAAATTCCATCTGGAAAGGCATAGATTCTTGAAGCGAGTAATCGGAGGGTTCCTGGCGCTGGTTGTTCTGCTGGGGCTTGTTTTTTTTGGAAGCAAATCCTACTTGTTTTCAATCGGGTTCAGCCAGCCGGTTTACACAAGCGATGCCGGCATTTCCCTTGTCGCCCGGGTAACGGGCGATCGTTTCCAGATCCTGGATGCGCAGGGAGAGTGGCAGGACAGCTTTTTAGCCGGCGTCAACATTGGGCTGGGAATCCCGGGATTCTTCCCGGGCGAATACGCGATCGGGCAAAGCACCTATTTCACGTGGTTTACACAAATTGCCCGGATGGGTGCCAATGTCATCCGCGTATACACGCCCCAGGCGCCTGGATTCTATCAGGCGCTCTATGAGTACAATCGCCTGGCAGCTACCCCGCTGTATCTGCTTCAAGGCGTCTATATGGATGAAAACGATGTCCTGCATCATGCCGATGTCTTCGCGCCGGATTCCATCGTCATCAGGGACATGCGCCAGGATATCATTGACTGTGTCAACATGCTCCACGGTAACGCGGTCATCCTGGAGAGCCCCGGAAAGGCCTCCGGCGTTTACCGCTATGATGTGTCTCATTATGTGATTGGATGGATCCTGGGCATTGAGTGTGAAGCCAAACTGGTAAATGGCACCAATGCGTCCCATCCTGATATCAACTCCTTTGAGGGCGAATATGTCTATGCGCGGGATGCTGCCCCTTTTGAGGTCTTTATCGCTCAAATGAAGGAACTTGCAATCTCCTATGAAACCGAACATTACCAAACACAGCGCCCGGTCGCCTTTTCCAACTGGGTAACCACTGATCCTCTGAACCACCCCAATGAGCCTGATGAAAGGGAAGACTCGGCACAGATCGATGTTGAAAGGATCAAAGCCAGGGACTCGTTCCTTCCCGGATTCTTCGCCTCCTACCATGTCTATCCCTATTACCCGGATTTCTTGCGTTTTCCAAGCGGAAATCCCGAAACAGACGCCAACCCTTACCTGGCGTATCTGAAAACCCTGGTGGATCACCATGCCATGCCGGTGCTGGTTTCCGAGTTTGGATTGCCCGGCTCCCGGGGCGTTACCCATGTCAATTCTCTCACAGGCCTAAACCAGGGCGGCCTTTCAGAACAGCAGGTCGGTCAGGGGCTGGTCAGCTTGCTGGATGATATCCGGTCCTCCGGCGCGATGGGCGGAGTCGTCTTTTCCTGGCAGGATGAATGGTTCAAACGGTCATGGAACACAATGGACTTTGACGACGCGAATGCCCGGCCCCGGTGGCATAACGTTCAGTCCAGTGAAGTGAACTTTGGGCTGACAGCCTATGAGGCCTTTCCCTCCGTCCGGATCGACGGCAAGGATGGGGACTGGGCAGGCGGCAAAGACCTGGCGGGGGACGGCAGCCTGCTGGCCGCCTGGGATGAGGCGTTCCTTTATCTGCGCCTTGAACCGGATGACTTTGCCAAACACAAGTACATCATCCCCATTGACACGATACCCGGCCAGGGCAGTGCGTTTTTTGAGGATACACGATTCAAACGGGACGCGGATTTTGTCCTTCTCCTGGATGGTATATCGGCCACCCGCCTCCTGGTTGACCCTTACTATGACCCAAACCATAAACTCTATGGCCCTTTGATGTATGGGCCTGAAGAGCTTGCCATTGCCAAGGAAACAGGAAAAGGCGTGTTCACGCTTGCCCGGCAGGTGATCAGCGGAGAACTCCACATGCCGGCAACCGGGCAAACAGTCCCCCCGCAGTTTTGGGACACCGGCACCATGCTATATGGCATTTCCAACCCGGACAGCGATGAATATGATTCGCGCGCCGATTTTTTCCAGGGCGACGGCTTTGTGGAGATACGGATTCCCTGGATGCTCCTCAACTTCGCGGATCCCTCCTCAGGCAAAATTCTGGACGATTTCCATGGCAGGGAAGGGTTTCCCCACAGGGTGATTCAGGAAGTGCATATCGGGTTTGGCAGGGAAGGGGCAGAACAGCCCATTGACATGCCCGCCTATACGCTGCCGCAATGGTCCATTGCCGCAGCGGCGCAGCGCTTCAAGCTATCCTATGATCTCCTGGGGGCAGCCTTCCCGGATTACGCCACCTACCCCATCAATACGGACGCCGAAATGAGGGAAGCGGCGCGTTTACGGGATACGCGCTTGTTGTATGTGCGGTTTGAACAAGCGGTGAAGGTCTCTGATTTTGTCCTGATTTTGCTGGGGCTGACCCTTCTGCTGGCCGTATACCTTTTTCTGGTGCTGTTGGCAATCAACATCCGTTTGAACGCCATAACCCGCAAGGAGCGCAGTGAGTGGGAGAACCTGCGGTCCCTTCTTTGGCAGCCCAAGGAAGAAATCGAGAAAACTATCCATAAAGGCTACCTGTGCACCAGGGAGGGATTTGCCATGCTGGGCCGTTTTCTGGCCGTGGAATGCACCAATGACGGCGGCGCTCCGCTGGTTAGGATGCTGCGCCGCCAAGGGTGTGAGCCCTGCCTGAGCCAATTCCTGCACGACAGGGACATCACGCTGTGCATTCTGGGGGTCAGGGTTGCCGGCCTGCTTCGCCTCAAGCAGCACAAGGCCCGCATCCTGCAGCTTATGAGAGACAACAGTGAAAACCTTGAGTTGCTCTATGCGGGTTTTATGGCGGTGTCGATGATGGGATCGCGCGCGGAGCTGGTATCCCTGTGCGGGCTGTTGGACTATACCAGGCATCTGTCCTTCCGGAGGCTCAAGGAGATCCTTGGCGCCTATGCGGGAGACAAAGCAAACTTGTACAAAGATTTACTCAACTCTCCCGACCCATATATCAAGCGCATTGCCATCAAAAATATCGGCGATGAAGGCTTCGTGAAGCTTGCCGGCCGCCTGCTCCCGTTGCTTGAAACGGATGATGATAACTTGCGGCACGATTTATTCCGTGCACTTGGGCAGCTCAGGTTTGCCCCTGCCGGAAGCGCTATTGCAGGAGCGCTGGAAAGCGACAGCTGGACACTTCGCAGCGTCGCGGTTAAGGCGCTGGCATCCATTGATGCAATGGCTTATTTGCCGCATCTCGTCCAGGGGCTCAAGGACAGGGACTGGTGGGTGCGCCTGAACAGCGCCAGGGAGCTTTCCAGCCATATCCCGGAGCAAAAACTGCGGGCCTTGATCCCCGGGCTGAATGACCGGTACGCGGCAGAAATCCTGGTTTTTGCAATCGATGAGAAAAAGCTTCTAAAAAGCAGAGGGACCGGGCAATGAGAGATGTGATCCATGGCATCCTTTTGTTCATCAACACCATCGCCCTGGCCTATATGGTCGGGATAACGCTTACCTACTTCGCGCAGATCCTGTTCTCGTCCAAGGCACTTGAGGAATATAACAAACAGCTGCGTTATTCCGATTACCGCCGCTATATCAGCTCATCCAACATGATTCCGGTCTCCCTGATCGTACCCGCGTACAATGAGGAAGCAACAGTCGTGCAGACCATCAAGAACCTGCTGAAGCTGGACTACCATGAGTACGAAATCATCGTTGTCAATGACGGCTCAAAGGACGGCACCCTGGATCTCCTGCTGGAATCGTTCTCCATGGTCCCCATCGAACAGCCCTACCGGAAATCCGTACAAAACAAGCCTGTCCGCCGGGTATACCGAACGGCGCTGCACGAGAACCTGATTGTGGTGGACAAGGAAAACGGCGGTAAGGCGGACGCGCTCAACGCGGGCATCAACTTTTCCCGCTACCCCGTGGTGGTCTCCATGGATGCTGATTCCGTGCTGGAGAAAAAGGCGCTCATCCGGATCCTGGGGCCCTTCCTGAAAGACCACACCGTGGTGGCGGTTGGCGGCGTCGTGCGCATATCCAGCGGCTGTGTCATTGAGGATGGGGAAATCGTGGAGATCAATCTGCCCAAAAGCGTGCTGGGCAACCTGCAGACAGTCGAGTACCTCCGATCCTTTTTCACCGGACGCATTGGCGCCGCGTCCATGGAGATGCTGCTGATCATATCCGGCGCGTTTGGCGCTTTTCGCAAGGACGCACTGGTGGCGGTGGGCGGCTACACCACCAACTGCATCGGGGAAGACATGGAGGTGGTGGTGAAAATCCACCGCGTGATGCGGGACGCGGGAAAACCCTACAAAATCATATTCCTGCCGGACCCCATTTGCTGGACGCAGCCTCCTGAGAACCTCCGGGACCTCTACAAGCAGCGCAAGCGGTGGCAGATTGGCCTCATCAATGTGCTCCTGCGCCACAAGGACATGGCATTTAATCCGAAATACGGCAAGACCGGCATGGTCATGCTGCCGTATTACTGGATATTTGAGTTTATCGGCCCGATTTTTGAAACACTGGGCTATATCCTGATTCCAATATCCTGGTGGCTGGGCATTATCGGCTGGCCGTTCATCGCCTTTTTCTTCCTGCTGGTGGTCATGATCGGGCTGATCCTCTCCATGGGGGCCATCATGCAGGAGAGTTACGCCATGCGCAAATTCCCAAAAATGCGCCATCTGCTGATCATGAGCGGCTACGCACTGCTGGATAACTTCGGGTTCCGCCAGTTCAACACCATCATCCGCTTTATCGGTGCCCTCAGGTACCGCCAGGGCAAGGAGTCCTGGGGCAGCATGCAGCGCAGGAAATTTTCGGGGAAATCTTCAGGAAAATGACCGGCTTTTTCCCGCTGCCTCCCGAAACAGGCGTCGTTTTTCGCCTTTTCTCCGGCCAATGCGCCCTCCCCATAGTCAAGGATGTGAAAGCGCCCTCTCCCCGCGGGTTATCCGCACATAAGCAATCCTAAAACAGCATGGTTGATCAGGCATTCTGGCTAATAAAGAAGGCCTCCGCGAGGCTTCCCGGAAATGGGTATGTGGCAAATGGCAAAAAATGCTTGCGCAATCGATTCCATTGTGATAGGATGCCCTCAGAAAAACTGATCGGGGAGCCTTATGAACAAGCAAAAGCCCGTTCGGCTCAGGGATTTGGCGTTTGAGCTGAATCTGTCGGTCTCCACCGTCTCCCGCGCGATGAGCGGGAAAGGACGCATCAGCGATAAAACTCGGGCAAGAGTGCTGAAGGCTATCAAGAAGAGCAACTACACCCCCAATGATGTGGCCAGATCCCTGCGTATGCAAAACGCCATGAGCATCGGCATCATCGTGACCGACATCACTAACAGCTTCTTCGCCTCCGTGATCAAAGGCGCCCAGAGCGTCAGCCGGGAAAAGGGATATTCCATCCTGCTGAGCAACTCGGATGAAAACATCCTCTACGAGGCGGAAGCCATGCAGCTGATGCTGGAGAAACAGGTTTCCGGGCTGATCCTGGCCTCGGTCGGCAACAACGGGCCCAGAATTGACCAGTTCCGCAGCCTGAACATCCCCATCGTTTTTATCGACAACACACCGGAGCCCATCACCTCGTTTGATTCCGTCTCCACCGATAACCACAAGGCAGCTTATTGCCTGACCACCCGGTTGATCGAAAAAGGCTACAGGGAGATTGGCATGATTACCGGCCCACTCAACCAATCCAGCGGAAGGCAGCGCTATGAAGGCTTTCAAAGCGCCATGAATGAGCATGGCGCTCCGCTGCGGGCTGAGTGGATCAGGGAAGGGGATTTCCAGATGGAAAGCGGCATGGTGCTGATGCGCCGGATCCTTGAGACGGCCCGGCCGCCAAGGGCCGTTATCATCAGCAACAACTATATGACTTATGGCGCCGCAAAAACCATCAAACGGATGGGGAAATCGATTCCGGATGATGTGGCCCTGGCTTCCTTTGATACGGACGACCCCACCTCGCTCTCTTCTCCCACCATCGCCTCCATGAACCAGCCCGCGGTGGAAATCGGAACAAAGGCGGCAGAAATATTGATCAACCGCCTGACAGCCAAGCAGCCCCTCCCCCATGCCAACCTGGTGCTGGAACCGGTATTCACCGACGGGGATTCCTGGTAATCAGCCCCTGAAAACGCATTGTTTCTTGGCAATAAGAAAAGGATAAACGATTGCTCTCGCGCGAAACCGGGTGATGCCCAGGACACAGGAGACGGCAAATGACAGATAACCTTATCAGGATGATCGGTATCTCCAAGGAATTCCCCGGGGTGAAGGCCCTGAATAAAGCGAGCTTCGAATTGGACGCTGGCGAAGTTCATGCGCTGGTAGGCGAAAACGGCGCGGGCA
>JAAYJP010000078.1 GCA_012522875.1 Clostridiales bacterium
TGCACAAGCGCTATCCCGGCAGTTACCCCGGCACTGGGGATATGCTGGCTTCCGCTGTCATCGCGGGGTTGATGCGGGAGCACATGCTTGAGTCTGCCTGCGCCCTGGCGCTGGACTTTATTGACGCCGCTTTCGCGGCGGCTGTTTCGCGCCCGCTGCCCGCCCGTTATGGCCTGCCGTTTGAGTTGGCTTTGCCTGGATTTATCCGGGCCCTGGGCGGTTGATTTCAAGTGAAAGGACCTTATTATTGGTGCAGGATCCACTGACGATTTTATTTGCTTTTTCCCTTACCCTTCTGGCAGGCCTTTCCACAGGCATCGGCGGCCTGCTTGTTTTCTTCACCAAAAAGGCCGATGTACGTATCCTCTCGGTGATGTTGGGCTTTTCTGCCGGGGTGATGATCTATGTGTCCCTGGTTGAAATTTTCGCAGAAGCCCAGACGCTGCTAAGCTCAGTATACGGCGATAAGGCGGGCATACTCTACACAGCCCTGGCTTTTTTTGGCGGAATGCTTCTCATCGCCATCATCGACAAACTCATCCCCTGTGAGGAAAACCCCCATGAATTCGCCTGTGCGGCGGGGGTCAATCCAAGGGATGCCTCAAAACTAAAACGAACTGGACTAATGACCGCGCTGGTGATAGCGATTCATAACCTGCCGGAGGGCATCGCCACATTTGTGACGGCCACACAGTCCGCCAGCCTGGCCGTTCCCATCGCGTTTGCCATCGCTATCCACAATATTCCCGAGGGCATCTCAGTGGCCATGCCTATTTACTATGCCACCGGGAGCCGGAGGATGGCGCTGCGGTATTCCATGCTGTCCGGGCTTGCGGAGCCCGTGGGAGCGCTGATTGCCTACCTGATCCTGATGCCTTTCATGAATGACACCCTTTTTGGCATTCTGTTCGCGGGGGTGGCCGGCATCATGGTGTTTATTTCTCTGGATGAGCTTCTGCCCAGCGCCCAGACTTATGGAGAGCACCATCTGAGCATATATGGCCTTGTCGCTGGAATGGCTGTGATGGCGCTGAGCCTGTGGCTGTTTGTTTAGGCCTTTGCCTGGCGAAGGGAGAAGCATAATGAGCCTTTGGGATGGCAGGGAGCAGGCCCCAATAAATAGGGAGCTGCTGGAGGCGGCCCAGGGCCCGCTGCCTGAGAGCAGCGGCGTGGTGCTGCTGCCCATCCTGTTGCGTAAGGAAGGGGCTTATTATCTCAAACTCAAAACCGGGCAGAAGAGGCTCTATACGGTGCGCAACATCTCTGCCTTCCTTCTGGCGGTACAATCCGGCCAGAGTGTCCTTTTGGGCAAGCAGTTCACCTATTCTCCCGCATGGATGCGATACCCGCCGGACGCCCAGGCCCTTATCACCCTGCTCTCCGCTTTTGTCTTTGGCCCCGACGGGGGCAGCCGCCAGCCCGCTGCCAATGCCATCGCTTTGTCCGATGCCCTTCTGCGCCTGGTGCTGGAAAAACTGGCGGATATGGAATTTCTGGTGGAGACGGAGAAAGGTGCCCGGCAACAGACGGGCATCCGGGAGGGGGCCCTGCCGCTGCTCTTCGGCCTTGGCTATGATATTAGAGGCGCTGTATTAACCGGCGCCTGGCAAGGAGATTGCCGGCAGCTCACAGAAGATGGCAGCTTTGCTCTGGTGGATGGGCGGGTGGTCGCCCAGCCCCGGGAAGACCGGGCATTGGCAGAGGCGCTGATCAAGCGCGCCGGGGAGCCGCGCTTTGCCTACCGTTTCAGCCGTGAGGAGACGCAGCGTGTGTTCTCGGAGCTTCTGCCCGCCCTTCAGCGCCGCTACGCCCTGACCATTGAGGAGGAAATGAGCCGCCGCCTGTTGAAATTTCCCCTGAAAGCGGAGGTTTATCTGGACCGGGCGGGGGAGGAAGTGCAGGCGCGCGTGCTGTTTCGCTATGGGGACCACGCGGTGGACCCCTTTGAACATTCATCGGAAATCCCCATCTATCTCTTCAGGGATGCCCAGGGCGAGCGCGATGTCATGGACCTTCTGGCCAGGAATGGTTTTCGCGTGCGCAAGGGACAGGTGTACCTGGCCGATGACGGGTTGATCTTTGACTTTTTAATGACGGGGGTGAAGGAACTGCACCAGATGGCCCGGGTGTATTTAAGCCAGGCCTTCCGGCAACTGACCCCACGGGCGCCGGCTTTTTCCGGGCATTTGGGGATCAAGGCGGGGAAACTGAAACTCTCCCTCACAGATGATTATCGCCGTGTGGAGGAGCTGCTGCCCCTGATGCAAGCCCTAAGCCAGCGCAAACCGTACTTCCGCTATCGGGACGGCACCTTTATCACGCTTTCTGACGCTGACAACTGGCGGGAGCTGGCCCAGGCCTGGCAGGAGCGAAACGCCTTGGCTCCGGACACCCGGGATCTGGAAGCCATGCACGCCCACTACATGGCAGCGCTTGCGGAAAAGGATGCCCTGCCCCTGTCGGTGGACTCCTGCGTGCAAATGGCCATAGAGATGAACCCGGAGGGCATACAGAGCCCTGTTAAGGGATTGTATGATTATCAGTTGCGCGGTTTTCGGTGGATTTGCAGCCTGCATACACTGGGAATGGGTGGGATACTGGCTGATGAGATGGGACTGGGCAAAACCGCGCAGATGATTGCCGCTCTCCTGCACTTCAAGAAAATGGTCCCTGACCGTATGCCAAGCCTTATTGTGACACCCACCACTTTGATGCACAATTGGCTGTCCGAAATACGGCGCTTTGCGCCGGGGCTCACTGCCCGGGTCATGACCGGCGGCAAGGCGCTCAGGGAGCGTGGGCTGCGTGCCATTGCCCAGGGGGAGCAAGAGGCGCCGGATGTGCTGATTACCAGTTACCCCCTTCTGCGCCAGGACATCGCCGGATTGGTGGGTATCAGTTTCCGTTTCGCGGTGCTGGACGAGGCGCAGCATATAAAAAATGCAGCCAGCCTGACCGCCAAAGCCGCCAAGCGCATTAACGCCATGACACGCCTGGCCCTCACCGGTACGCCCATGGAGAACAATGTCAGTGAGTTGTGGAGTTTATTTGACTTCTGCCTGCCGGGATACTTGCCGCCGCTGAGGCAATTTCTCCAGCGCTATGAGGAAGGCCGCAATGGCCAGGACCTGCGCCTGCGCATCCGTCCCTTCCTGATGCGGCGGCTTAAGAAAGACGTGATGGCGGAATTGCCCGAAAAGGTTGAAACCACTCTCTTTGCCCGGATGTACCCGGATCAGCGCCGGGTATATGATGCGGCGCTCCTTCAAAGCCGCGCCAGGGTGCATGAGCTGCTGGACGAAAAGGGGCTTTCCGGCAGCAGGATTGAGGTGCTGGCCGCCATTACGCTGCTTCGGCAGATATGCTGCCATCCCAGGCTGGCCCTTCCTGATTATCATGGGGATTCGGCCAAGGTGGATCTGCTGATGGATGTGCTGCCGGAAACGCTGGCTAATGGCCACCGGGCGTTGATTTTCTCCCAGTTTACCTCTTATCTGAAAATCGTGGAGGAGCGTCTTGGCACCGCGGGCATCCCCAGCCTCTACCTGGACGGGGAAACCCCTGCTGCCCAGAGGCTTGAATTGGCAGAGCGGTTTAACCTGGGCACAGCACCGGTCTTCCTGGTATCACTAAAGGCTGGGGGAACCGGGCTTAACCTGACAGGGGCTGACACCGTGATACACCTGGATCCCTGGTGGAACCCCACCGCGGAGGAGCAGGCCAATGACCGTGCCCACCGCCTGGGACAGGAGAAAACGGTGCAGATTATTCATCTGCTCAGTCCCGATTCCATTGAGGAAGCCGTGGTGGAAATGGGCGTTAGGAAGCGCCGCCTCTTTGACCGGCTGATTACCCCCGGGGAAACCCTGCCCCAGCGCCTGACGCGCGAAGAAGTGCTTAAGCTTTTTGACACCCGGGTATCACCCGATGCTGTTTGACGCAATTCCTATGGTTTGTTATACTTCAAAATATCAACTGTGGCGGGCGCTTGCCGCCATAAATGGAGGTTTCGTATGTCATTCTGGATTGTGACCGATGTGGGTTCCGATATGTCCATGGATTTTTATAAACGCTATGAAAAACTGAAGGTACTGCCCATGATCTATCGCATGGACGGGCAGGAGAAGCACTACAATGTGGAGGATGAGCCGACGCTTCAGGACTTCTACCGTAAACTGCGGGAGGGCCACCAGGCCTCCACCGCGGCAGTCCCCGTGGACAGCGCTACCCAGGTCTTTGAGGAGATTATCAAAGAAGGGGAAGCGCTTCTCTACATCACCCTTTCCGGTGGCATTTCTGCCTCCATTCAATCGGGCGAGCTGGCGGCCAAGATGCTTCTTGAGAAATATCCCAAGGCAAGGATCAGCGTGGTGGACTCCCTGATGGCTTCGGGCGGCCAATTGCTCATGGTGTACTACGCGCTGAAACTTCGGGATGAGGGCAAGTCTTTTGATGAGGTGGTCAAATGGCTCACCGACAACCGCCAGCGTTTCAACGCCTGGTTTACTGTGGACGACCTCAATCATCTATTCAGGGGCGGACGGGTAAGCCGAAGCTCCGCATTTATCGGCAGCATGCTGCGCATCAAGCCTGTGATGCATATGAACCATGAGGGGAAACTCATCCCCCTGGCCAAGACTCAGGGGCGCAAGCGCTCGCTGAAGGAATTGGCGGAAAAGGTTATCGAGCTGGCCAATCCTCAGGAGGGTCAGCCCATCTTCTTCTCCCACGGGGACTGTGGGGAGGACATCCAGTACCTTGCCGGTCTTGTAAAGGAGGGCCTGCCCAAGAACACAGGCTTCGAGTTCGTCACCCTGGGCACCATCATTGGCGCCCACGCGGGGCCAGGTACTGTGGCGGTCTTTTTCCTGGCGGACCACCGCTGAGATACTCCCTTGGCATACCGCAGTACCCAGGGTATCGTGCTGTCCCGTACGGATTACCGGGAGAATGACCGGATGTTGACCCTGCTCTCCCCGGAATTTGGCCGGGTGGATGCGCTTTGCCGCGGCTGCCGCAAGCCCAAAAGCCCGCTGATGACAGCGGGCGAATTGTTTTGTATGGGCGAATATGTATTGTACACCCAGGGAGGCCGCCAAATCGTAACCGCCTGCTCGGTCATCGAGGCTTTCTACCCCTTGAGGCTGAATTATTCGCGATTGTCCTATGGTGCCATGATGCTTTCTGCGGCGTTGAAATCAGCCCAGCCTGGAGAGCCTGCAGCCCACTTGTATATCCTGCTTGCCCGGTCGCTCAGGCGCCTGGCTTACCAGGACGTTCCGGCCAAGCAGGTTGGCACCGCCTTCCTCCTGCATCTGGCTGCTATTGGCGGCTTCAAGCCCCGGCTGAACCACTGTGTGCGTTGTGGCAGGAGGATGGGAGAAGGGGAGGCGGGATCCCTTCTGCCCCAGGAGGGCGGCATTTGTTGCACATCCTGCTGCAACAGGGATCCGTATCGCCATCGCATCAGTGCCCCCGGCCTTCAATGGCTGCGGCAGGTGCTCTCCCAGGGCATTGACAGGACAGAAAACGCACCGGAGGAGGCTCCCTACGCGCTTTTGGCTGAATATGTGGCTTACCATATAGATGGGCAACTGCTGCCCGTCACAGACGAATAAAAAGCGCCTGCCCCACCGCCCCTATGGATCAATAAATCCTCAATTGGGCCGGGCAACGCTCTGCCAGCAGAAAATCTTTATAGCCACGCCGCATGGTGAAGGCGTAAGCCTCTTCGGGCCGGCCGTTTTGCCTGAGTGTGTGATAGCGCGTCAGTTTATAGGCGCCCCGGCGGGTGAAGAGGGGAAAGTCATAGGCAATGAGTTCGGCAAACAGCCGGGTCATGGTGTCATTTCGTTTGCTGTTACCGTTCTGTTTAAATGAGAAGGTGAGCAGCGTGTACGCCGGGCAGACAGAGGTGACCGTGACGCCTGTCGCCTCGATGCGAACCTGGTCGATGTCAAAGCGGCTTAGGGCAGTCAGTTTCCGGTATAGTTCAGCATACAGCGGGCTTTGGCGCAGCAGGCGCAGCCGCTCCGCCTCCTCCCTGGCGGCCACGCCGCCATACAGCAGCATGATGGCCGCGGACAGCACGCAACCCATGCA
>JAAYJP010000079.1 GCA_012522875.1 Clostridiales bacterium
ATGGCTGCTGAAGCCTCTGGATTCGGCTGCAAATTGGATTTTTACAGCGATAATTTGCCTGTTGTGCACCCCGTTTTTCCCTCGGCCGATGAGGCGGAAGGCGTAGAGACCCTGCGGATACCCAATCCGCGGGTGAATGGCCTTATGCCGTTTGTCCTCAGCCTGCAACGGGAGGCAAGGCCGCATATCAATGCAGTCGGTGAAACAGTCAGGATGGTCTGCACAAGAGGGCCATTGACAATCGGATCCTACCTGTTTGGGGTCAGCGAATTTTTGACACTTTCAATGATTGATCCTGATAGGATGCACAAACTGCTTGCGCTGACCACAACACTCTGCAAACAATGGCTGGAAGCCCAACTGGAAGCGGTGGGGACTGCGGAATCAATTATGGTTTTGGATGACATATGCGGAATGCTTTCACCCGACGGCTATCTTGAGTTTGCACATCCCTATATAAAAGACATCTTTGGCCAGTATCCTGAAATGCTCCATTTCTTCCACAATGACATGGACACTACCGTGTGTGTTCCACATCTTGCTCAGGCAGGTGTTGATGTATTCAACTGTACACATAAGCACAGTTTGTCAAAAATCCGCAAGCTTGCAGGGAATGATATTGTTTTGATGGGCAATCTGCGGCCAATGTCATTGGTAAATGATACGCCGGAAATGGTGTCAAAACGAACACGGGATTTGCTGCGCGAATATGAAAAAGGGAATGGCTCACGCAGAAAATTACTGTTCTCCATGGGCGGAGGCATGCCAATGGGTGCGGGAAAGGCACAGATAGACGCGGCATACAGCACATTGTCTGATTGGAACAGACGCTCAATCGGATAATTGCGGGGGATTTACCGATTGATGCGAATATGTGCAAAGGGAAAGGGAACTGACCTCGCTTTCCCGCAAAAAGAAATCCCCAGCTGATGGGAAAATAAGAAAACGGGCGAGAGACGATTGTGGGTTCCTTTTGACTGTTTGGAAATTCGTCAAGTCATGGTTTCGATAAACTCGGCTGGTTGTATTTGCCAGTGGCCATTAGCCGGAACCCAGAGTTTTTCAAGGGGTACCGAAATACAGGAGAAGTTCATGAAATTACCTTTTCAACTGGATCTTGACGGCCGAATTGCCGTTGTCACCGGAGGCAGCGGGGTGCTGTGTTCAGGATTTGCCCGTGCCCTGGCTGCCTGCGGTGCCAAAGTAGTTATCTTGAGCCGAACCCTTGAAAACGGGGAGCGAATTGCCCGTGAAATCGGTGGGAATGTCATGGCGGTTTCAGCGGATGTGCTGTCCAAACAATCCCTGGAAGAAGCTCAGGACAGGATCCAGCAAAAGTGGGGCACGGCTTCCATCCTCATCAATGGTGCAGGGGGCAATGACCCGCTGGCTACCACGGATGACGAGCAGTTTGAGGCCGCCAAAGCGTCAGTGAAGGATTTTTTCAAGCTGGATTATGAAGGCATCCGGTTTGTGTTTGACTTGAATTTTATGGGTACCCTGCTGCCCACTCAGGTCTTTGCACGGCAGATGGTGGGCAAGCACGGGGCATGCATTGTCAACATTTCATCCATGGGCGCTTACCTTCCCCTGACCAAGGTGATGGCATATTCCGGCGCTAAAGCTGCCATTAACAATTTCACGCAGTGGCTGGCCACATATTTTGCCAGGAGCGGTATCCGGGTCAACGCCATTGCCCCGGGCTTTTTTGTGGGAGAACAGAACTACAGCCTGCTGTTTGATCAAGACGGCAAGCCGACCCCCCGAACCGAAAAGATACTGGCATCAACGCCCATGGGTCGCTTCGGAGAGGCGGGGGAGTTGATTGGCACCTTGCTCTATCTCGTGTCTCCTGAGGCGGCTGGCTTTGTTACTGGGGTGGTCATCCCGGTGGACGGGGGATATTCCGCATTTTCCGGGGTTTGAGCAAAGAATGAGCGAACGGGGTGTATGGGATGTATGATTTGATAACTGCCACAAGCATGGGGGTGCGTATCACGCCGCCAGACCGGCAGCCTGTGGGCACTGGAAATGCGTATGTGATGTACTCCACCAGCGCAGAGAGCAATGTATTGAATGTATCCGCCTCCCTGGGGCTGAAAACCAAGGCATTGACGGCTTTTGTCAAGGGCAGTCCCATCGCCGCATTCATCAGGCGGGACCTGGCCAGGCGCGGCATTCAGAGTGAAGGCCCGGAGATTGATCAGGGCGGCCCCTGGGGGCACCGGCATCAGTTCAACATTGCTGATTCCGGCTTTGGGCCGCGCGGGCCGCGGGTTTATAACGATCGGGCGGGGGAAGTGGGCAGGCTGCTCAGCGCAACGCATTTCGACCTTGACCGGATTTTCGGACAGGACGGTGCCAGAATGATCCACTTCTCTGGGCTTTTTGCTGCTTTGTCTCCGGAAACAGCGGAATTCTGTTTGATCCTGGCGGAGAAGGCCAAGGCCCAGGGCACCCGCATCAGCTTTGACCTGAATTTCCGGGCTTCCTTTTGGAAGGACAGGGAGAAAGAACTTCGGGAAGCTTTTCACCGCATTGCCTCAGTGTCTGATGTGTTGATTGGCAATGAAGAAGACTACCAGCTGGCTTTGGGAATAGAAGGCCCGCGGGCAGGCGGGCAGGACATCCATGCTCAGACGGAAGAGTTCAAAGATATGATAGTGGAGGCTGCCAAAGCCTACCCCGGGGTGCAGGTATTTGCCACTACCCTCAGGGAGGCGCTCAACGCAAACGAACATATGTGGGGCGCGATCCTGTATATGGAGGGTCAATGGCACCTTGCGCAGCCCCGCAAGATTCAGGTACTGGACCGTATCGGCGGCGGGGATGGCTTCGTAGGGGGCTTACTGTATGGCTTGCTGAAAGGCTGGGATGGGCAGAGGTGCGTGCAGTTCGGCTGGGCAACCGGCGCCATGGCAGTGACCATGCTGGAAGATTATGCTTCTCCGGCAGACGAGCAGCAGGTCTGGAGCATTTGGCAGGGCAATGCACGGGTATTACGGTGAAAAGGGTAGCAGAGGAAATAAAAAATGCAGATATCGGTCTGGAAGGCCTGGCTGGAATGGGTGAAAATTCAGCCATAAATATGGAGAGCAAGGGCCTTTTCCATAGCAGTGCCGGAGTTACCGGCAGGGACACCGCCGCAGGCACATATAATGCTTGAACACGCCATGAATACGCTGTCCCTTGTGGGGCAGGATGAGCAAGGGATCAGCGACGAAGCCATAGAGCAAGCCCTTCATCATGCCCTGAAACCCATCATGGAAACACTCTGCCATGTACTGCTGGTGCCCCCTGACTATACAAGGCTGCACTCCAACGCGGGCTTGATTACCCGGTTGCTCTATCAAATGCTGAGCCCCTTCTGTCAGGTAGATATCCTGCCTGCCCTTGGAACGCATCAGGCAGTGAGCCCTTTCCAGTGGCAAGCCATGTTTGGCGACATCCCGTATAAACGGATGATTGTCCACCGTTGGCGGGAGGATGTTGTGCCAATCGGACAGGTGCCGGGAAGCTTTGTAGCGGAAGTATCCGATGGGCTGGCAACTGCGGCTGTTGGTATTGAAATCAACAAACAGCTGCTGGACCCGAAGTATGACCTGGTGCTGTCCATCGGCCAGGTTGTACCCCACGAGGTCATCGGAATGGCCAATCACAGCAAAAACATCTTCGTGGGTTGTGGCGGCCCCGCCATTATCAATGCCACGCATATGCTGGGGGCTGTGTACGGCATGGAAAGAATCATGGGGAAAGACCACAGCCCCGCGCGTAAGGTGCTGGACTATGCGGCTGAACACCTGATTCAGAATATGCCACTGAACTATATCCTGACTGTCACTGACGCGCCTGAGGGTATTATTCGCACCCGCGGGCTGTTTATTGGGCCTCAGCGGCGATTCTTTGAAGAGGCTGTTCACCTGGCCCGGAAGACAAACCTGATCCTGCTGAACCGGCCGATCAAGAAAGCGGTGGTATACCTGGATGAGATGTCGTTCCAGTCCACCTGGCTGGGGAACAAGGCCATTTACCGCACCCGAATGGCCATGGCGAGTGGGGGAGAACTCGTCATCCTGGCCCCGGGTATCGACAAATTCGGGGAAGACCCGGCCATGGATGCCCTGATTCGAAAATACGGCTATCGTGGGCGGGACTACATACTAGGGATGGGGGAAAGCCAGAAGGACCTGCGGGACAACCTGTCCGCTGCCGCCCACTTGATTCATGGCAGCAGCGAGGGCCGCTTTGCCATAACCTACTGCACGCGGTACCTGAACAGGGAAGAAGTGGAAGGGGTTGGCTATCAGTACCTGCCTTATGAAGACGCGACGGAACGGTATCCGCCCCAACGCCTGCGAGCTGGCTGGCAGCAGGCGGCTGACGGAGAGGAAATCTTCTACATTCCTAACCCCGCCTTGGGATTGTGGATGGAAAAGTCCCGGCTGACGGACTGACTCGCAACACATAAAACGCTGAGCAGGCTTGCTGGCATCAGCGTTTTATATATTCCGGCATTTGTTATTGCTGTTCAGGCAGGAAGTATCGTTTTGCATTGTGATAACAGATATCTTCTATCAAATGGCCGAGGGTATCCATGTCCCGCGGATATTCGCCCTTATCTACCCATTGCCCGATAATATTGCACAAAATTCTTCGGAAATATTCGTGCCGGGTGAAGGACAGCAGGCTGCGGGAGTCAGTGAGCATGCCGATAAAATGACCCAGGGCTGAGAAATTGGCAAGGTTAATGATATGCTCTGTCATGCCGGTTATGGAGTCATTGAACCACCAGGCGCTTCCGTGCTGGAGTTTCCCCGGGCATTCACCGGTCTGGAAACATCCGATGATGGCATCCAGTTGCGCGTTGTCCTGGGGGTTGAGGGAGTACAGAATGGTTTTAGGCAGACCACCGTCTTTTTCTATTGTGCCCAGTAAACCGGCCAGATTTTTGCCGCTATCGGCCTTGCCCCAGATGGCGTCAAAGCCAGTATCCGGCCCCAGCGCATCAAAAGCCGCCGGGTTACAGTTTCGGATTGCACCAAAGTGCAGTTGCATCACCATGCCGCGCTGCCTGTACTGGCTTGCCAGGAAGCACAGCAGGTTGGTTTTGAGAGCGTCCGCTTCCTTTTGGGCAACTGCCTGACCAATCAGAGCTTTTTGAAAGATTGCATCTGCATCCAAACTTTCTTCAAATATGACATAGTCCAACCCATGGTCTGCCGTCCTGCAGCCCAACCGGCAAAAAGCATCCAGCCGCGCCGTGAGCGCTTGTTTCAGTTTGTCCAGTGAACTGATGACTATTTTTGATGAATCAGACAGTTTCCGCAGGTAATCCGGAAAACCGGGCAAATTTATGCCCAGGGCTTTGTCCGGCCGGAAGGCCGGAAAAACCTGACAGCTCAGGCTCTCATCCGCCTGAAGCAGCTGATGCCAGCGCAGGTCGTCGGCAGGGTCATCAGTGGTGCAGATCACCTCAACATTGGATTGTTCAATGATCCTGCGGGGAGACATACTGGACATCTTCTGGTTTGCTTTTTTCCAAATTTCCTGGTAGGTTCTGGGACCCAGGGGAAGGTCAATGCCGAAATACCGCTGCAGTTCAAGGTGGGCCCAATGGTATAGCGGGTTACCGATCAGGCGTGGAAGAATGTTTGCCCACTGCTGAAACTTCTCATCAGGATCAGCATCCCCGGTGATGTATTGTTCAGCTACGCCGCAGGAACGCATAGCCCGCCATTTGTAATGATCGCCCTGGAACCATAGGTCACTGAGGTTATCAAAGGGCTTGTCTTCATAGATTTGCCGGGGATCGATGTGGCAATGGTAATCAATGATGGGCATCTTTGCAGCGTGCTGGTGATACAGCGTTTCTGCGGTCTGGCTATCAAGCAGGAAATCCCCCTGAAGAAACCTCTTGTTCATCATTGCTCCTTTTGATAGTTTAATGTATGTACTGCCTGAACGCCCAGTGTCCACAGGGTAAATCGCCAAAGGAAGAAAAACCAATCACGGCTTATCATGTTGGCATCCTTTGCCAGGCAGGCAACAGGATCCCCGGGTAACTTTCTTCCAAATAACGCACTGAGGCTTTCATCAGGGTAACGCCGCATCCGCTACGATATCAACCCAGCAGGTTTGCCCGCTCCTTATTCTATGAGAAAAATAATCATGATTGCGAAAAACATCTTTTCTCACTGTTGGGGCATGTGGAGATTTTCCTGGGACCTGGCATTGTCTTGATGGATTGCACTATAGGAAGCACGTTATTATATGCAAAGATGATTCCAGTGTTGCCCCGAGAGAAACAGCCCCATCAATTTTTCGAGTCCCTGACGGTCTTCTTCATCAAAACGGGATAAACTGGGACTGTCGATATCCAGCACACCAAAGACGACGCCTTGGTTGCTGATTGGGATGACAATTTCTGACCTGGATTCACTGTCACAGGCGATATGGCCGGGAAACAGACGAACGTCATCAACGATGATTGGCCGGTTCTCTGCGGCAGCCATCCCGCAGACGCCCTTGCCCAGGGGAATGTGAACACAGGCTGGTTTTCCCTGAAAGGGACCCAGCAGAAGGCTGTCCCCCTTCATGAGGTAAAATCCGGTCCAGTTGATATCAGACAATGCGCTGTAAATCAATGCGGTGGCGTTGCATAAATTCGGCAGGAGGTACGCCTCCCCTTCCACGAGGGTACCAAGTTGTTTTTGGAGAAGCGCGTACATTTCCTGCTTATTGGCAGGGTACATTCCTTCCAGTTGATTCATTATCGTTCCTCACATCAATCATAACATCAAATACTTGCGGTGGGTGGGCAGTATTTCAGATAGGGCTGTCATCCTGTCACCCAAACATTTCTGCCTTCCATGCCCTGCACCAATCCCCCAGTCATTGTACCAGTCGGTGATCCAGTAATGACCGTAAATCGGGAAAGAAATCCCTTCTTAGGCTTGGCTGCATCCTAACACAGGCCGCCACGGCGCTCAAGAGCGAACGCTGTGCGTTCGTGATGAACCGTAGGATCGCCGCCCTTGAAAGGTGAGACAACAGGCGTTCCACGCCATCAAGCTGCAAGAAGAACGCTTTTCGGCGCCGGGGGTCTCCCGCCCAGTCCGCCGTGTGGTTTTTGCCCATTACAGGCAATCACACAATAAGGGGAGGGCGTTTTGCACCTTCCTCTGTTGCTGTCAGATGCCAGACTGCTATTTCACCACCAGGTTCAGCAGCCTCCCCGGCACAAACACGCACTTGACCAGCTTTTTGCCTCTGATGAGAGCCTGCACTTCGGGAAGCTGGGGCAGCGTTTCCTCGCCGGTTTGCTTATCCATGTCCGGAGACACCATCAGGCGTTCCCGGACTTTGCCGTTGACCTGAACCGCGATTTCCACCAGGTCGGCCACCAGGAAGTTTTCATCAAAGGAAGGCCAGGGCTGGCGGTGGATAAAGCCCGGGAAACCCAGCGTTTCCCAGATTTCCGCACAGATGTGGGGGGCAACGGGATAGAGGAGGAGGAGCAGGGCCTTTAAGTCCCCCCCGGTGATGCTGCCCTGGTCACAGAAAGCGTTCACCAGGGCCATCATCTGGGCAATGGCGGTGTTGTACTTCATCCGCTCGTAGTCATCGCCCACCTTCCGGATGGACTGGTTGACCAGCACCTTGAGGTTGGGGCTCAGGGCATGATTGCTCCTGTCCACGACCTCCTGAAGCCGCCACACGCGGTCCAGGAAGCGTCGGCAGCCCCGTGCGCCGTTCATGCTCCACGGGATGGCCTGGTCAAAAGCGCCCATGAACATCTCATACAGCCGGAAGGCGTCGGCGCCGATCTCGTCCACCAGAACGTCCGGGTTGATGACATTGCCCCGGGATTTGGACATCTTCTCGCCGTTTTCCCCCAGGATCATCCCGTGGCTGGTGCGCTTCTGGTAGGGCTCAGGCGCCTTCACCAAACCGATGTCATGAAGGAACAGGTGCCAGAAACGGCTGTAGAGCAGGTGGAGCGTGGTGTGCTCCATGCCGCCGTTGTACCAGTCCACCGGCATCCAGTAGTCCAGCGCTTCCCGGGAAGCGAAGGCCTCGTCATTGTGCGGGTCGCAGTACCTGAGGAAGTACCAGCTGGAACCCGCCCACTGGGGCATGGTGTCCGTCTCCCGCCTGGCGGGGCCGCCGCAGTTGGGGCAGGGCACGTTGACCCAGTCCGTGATGGCGGCAAGCGGGCTTTCACCGGAGTCCGTGGGCTCATAATGCGCCACATCAGGCAATGTCAGCGGCAGGTCTTTTTCCGCAAGGGGCACCGTGCCGCAATGGGGGCAGTGGATGATGGGGATAGGCTCTCCCCAGTAGCGCTGGCGGGAAAACACCCAGTCCCTGAGTTTGTAGTTGACCTTGCGCTTACCCAGGCCTTCCCGTTCCAGGTAGTCCGCCATCACCTGCTGGGCCTCCTGCCAGGGGAGGCCGTTCAGGAAGCCGGAATTGACGCAGACGCTGTCCTCAGAGCCCACATAGGGCGCTTCCTGCACATCGCCGCCGGAGATAACCTGGACGATGGGCAGGCCGAAGGCCTTGGCGAAGGCCCAGTCCCGCTCGTCATGCCCGGGGACGGCCATGATGGCGCCGGTGCCATAGGACATGAGGACATAGTCGCTTACCCACAGGGGGATTTCACCGCCGGTGGCGGGGTTGATGGCAAAAAGCCCCTTTAGTTGGACGCCGGTCTTGTCCTTTTGCATCTCGGTGCGTTCAAAGTCGCTTTTGTGCGCTGCCTGCTCCCGGTAGTCCCTGACCTCCTCCAGGTTGCCAATGCGGTTTTCTTCCGCGTCGATCAGCGGATGCTCAGGGGAAATCACCATGTAGGTGGCGCCAAAGAGCGTGTCAGGGCGGGTGGTGAACACCCGCAGCTTCCTGTCCGTACCCTGGATGGCGAAGTCCACCTCACAGCCCTCGCTGCGGCCGATCCAGTTGCGCTGCTGGGCCTTCACCCGGTCGATAAAGTCCACCGTTTCAAGGCCGTCCAGCAGCTTTTGCGCGTAGTCGGTGATCTTCAGCATCCACTGGCTCTTGACCCTGCGCACCACCTCGCCCCCGCAGCGCTCGCAGGCGCCGCCTACCACCTCTTCGTTGGCCAGGCCGATTTTGCAGCTGACGCACCAGTTGATGGGCATCTGGGCCTTGTAAGCCAGCCCATGCTCATAGAGCTTCAGGAAGATCCACTGGGTCCACTTGTAGTATTTCGGGTCGGTGGTGTCCACCTCCCGGGAATAGTCAAAGGAAAAGCCCAGGCGTTTTAATTGCCGGCGGAACTGGCTGATGTTATCCATCGTCACCCTGGCCGGATGGATGTGGTTGGCGATGGCGTAATTTTCCGTGGGCAGGCCGAAGGCGTCCCAGCCGATGGGGTAAAGGACGTTGTGGCCCTCCATCCAGCGCTTCCTGGCGATGATGTCAAGGGCCGTGTTGCTGCGCGGGTGCCCCACGTGCAGCCCCGCGCCCGAGGGGTAGGGGAACTCAATCAGGCAGTAATACTTGGGCTTGCCGGGGTCCAGAACGGCCTTGAAAGCCTGCTTCTCTTCCCAGATGGCCTGCCACTTGGGCTCGATAGTTTTGGGATTGTACTGCGCTGAGTGCATGCTGGCCCCTCCTTTTTGATAACACAGCAAGTATAGCCAGCATAAAGGCCTTTGTAAAGCAAGGGGGGTATGGGGTTTCAGCAGAGAACAGGGATTCTTCACTGCCGCCGGGCAGCCTCGTTTCCCTTGACAGCCTATAAGCCCGTCCCTATACTTTTTGTATGCAGCATCTTCAAATACGCGCTGCCATGAAAGGGGATTCCATGCGCAGACTGCTGGCCGCCCTCCTGGCGCTGTTGGCCCTGGCCCTGCCTGCTTTCGGGGGCGCCGAAAGCACCCCGGCCGCCTTCAAGGAGGCGGTGTATTTTGCCCAGCCGGGGGATGCCGGGGACATCACGGGGGAGTGCAGGATCACCGTAGCCTCCAAGGGCTTCACCCTCCCGCGCCTTACCGACCGGGATTGGGACAGCTACTGGAAGGGAGACCCCGGCGGCAAGGAGGTTGAAATCACCTGCCCCCAGCCCGCCTATGGGCTGTACATCTGCTGGCTGGAGGAACCCCGTGCGTGGAAGCTGTCCCAGCAGATCAGCGGCAGATGGCAGGAGACGGTTTTTGAGCCCAGCGGCATGATGCATGAGTACATCCCGCTGGATGGCGCCACCAAACTGCGCCTGGTCCCCCGGGATAAAAAGCCCGACTGGTTTGGGATGTCGGAGCTGTTTGTGCTGGGGGAGGGCAATGTGCCGCGCTATGTTCAGCGCTGGCAGCTTCCGGACGAGGGCTGTGACCTGATGATCTTTGTGGCCCACCCGGATGATGAAACGCTGTTTTTCGGCGGCGCCATCCCCTATTATGCCGGGGAACTCAAGAAGGACCTGGTGGTGGCCGTGTTCACCCCGGC